>NZ_JSYF01000078.1:0-11574 GCF_054824225.1 Pontibacter sp. HJ8 | reverse complement strand
TGGCGGAAAGAGGTATAGCTACCGGAATGCTGATAGAGGATAGGCGCGGCTGATACGTTGGGATAGCTGCTGTCGTGGCTGGTGGAGCCGCGCCCGTCAGTCTGGACGTGCTGGAGCATCCCTGGAAAGCCAGGACGGTGCCCAAAACGAAAAGTATAAAAACCAGTTGGAGGTTGGTGAGTCGGAACACGCGCTAGAGCCGTTAATTTTGTCGCAATGTAAGCATTTGCAGACAGTTATGAGTAGGCAAAGCATGTGCCGCTTACGCACTAACAGGCTGCAGGAGCTGTCGGAGCAGGGCACGAATGCCTTCCTCCGAAGCAACAATACCGCACTCCTGAATTGTTCCTTTCCGGTAGGTGGCAAAGAAGGGGGTACCGGTCAGCTTCACTTCCTGGCTGGAGACTGGGTTCTCGCTGGCACTCATCCGGACAAACATAATATCCTGGTACTCAGGCTCGGTGGATAGTCTTTGGAACGAGGGAGACAGCTGGTTGCATACGGGGCAAGCGGCATCTGTGAATTTTACGATCACTCTTTCTTTATCAAATATCAGCTGCCGCAGCTGCTGGTCTGTTATTTCAGTTATTCTCATGGTGCATCGTTTTGGGGCAACCGGCCATTTGAAGGTATGGCGCTGGGTTTTAAGCTAAAGGTATAGACGATGGGCCGGTAATATAGGTTAGCTGCAGTAAAGCAAAAACAGCCGCTGCCTGTGGGTGGCAACAGCTGTTATCCCAACCACGTGTCTATACCTGTAAAAGGAGGCCATAAAAAAACGGGTGGTGCAGCTGCACCACCCGTTCATGAGTCTGTTTAAGATAAGCTATACCTACGCCAGCGTCTGCTCTTCCTTCATCTTCTTCAGGTTGAGGAGCATATCTTCGGTCATGGCGTCCAGATCGTAGGCTGGCTTCCAACCCCAGTCTTGCTGGGCGGCGCTGTCGTCGATGCTTTGTGGCCAGGAGTCGGCGATCTGCTGGCGGGAGTCCGGCTTATAGGTGATCTTGAAATCCGGTATGTGCTTTTGAATAGAAGCAGCAATCTCTTGCGGAGAGAAACTCATGGCACCCAGGTTGTAGGAACTGCGTACCTTCACCTGCTCTGCCGGCGCATGCATCAGGTCCAGCGTGGACTTCAGGGCATCCGGCATGTACATCATGGGCAGGTAGGTATCCTGGCTCAGGAAGCACTCAAACGTTTCGCCTTCCAGCGCCTTGTGGTAGATATCCACCGCATAGTCTGTGGTGCCGCCGCCTGGCAATGCTTTGTACCCGATCAGGCCGGGGTAACGCAGGCTGCGCACATCCAGGCCATACTTCTCAAAGTAGTATTCGCACCAGCGCTCACCTGCCTGCTTGCTGATTCCATACACGGTATTTGGGTCCATGATGGTATGCTGCGGCGTGTTCTGACGTGGCGTGTTCGGGCCAAAGACGGCAATGGAACTGGGCCAGTATACCTTCTCCACTTTATGTTCCAGGGCCAGGTCCAGTACGTTGAACAGGCCCTCCATATTCAGGCGCCAGGCAAACTTCGGGTTCTTCTCGCCGGTGGCAGATAAGACCGCCGCCAGGTGATAGATCTGCTTGAATTTATATTTGGCGGCAAGATCGGTCAATACCTTCGGGTCCAGTACATCCACCTTCTCGAAAGGCCCCGAATCGCGTAGATCGGCTTGTTTTGGCGCCGATATGTCGGCTGCCACTACATTCGATCCGCCATACATGTTGCGTAGCTCCAAGGTGAGTTCAGAGCCAAGTTGTCCGCAAGCGCCTATCACCAATACCGTGTCACTTGTGTTTGCCATAATCAGAAATATTTAGTGGCGCAAAGTAACCGAAATCCGTGCAATAGTGAAAATCTAAGCACGAGAATTACCATGCTTTCAGGTATACGCAGACAGGTTTTCTATACCTCTGAAAAGAGAAAACGCCTGCCAGACAGCAAGCGTTTTCATCAAAACTAACCTAATCTTACTCTATTTTTTCACCTTGGCCCAAAGGTAGGCCGGCAGATCCGGCGCTGAAACAGGCAGGACCAGAATTAATGATTATATAATGCAATAGTAAAATAGAAATAATGCGGGCCTGTTTCAGGAGTGCGATTTTCTTATATTTGTAGAGCCTGAGCGTATGGATTGCGTACAGCATGGAGCAATGGGCCGGGTTTTAACCTGTATTTTATACCGGATGTCTGTACCTTTGCAGGTATAGCCAAATGGCTGGGCAGATGAAGTATGACGTTTGAAGAGTATCTGGTAAAGAAGCGTATAGACAAAGCTGCCTTTGAGGCAGAGGACACGGCCCGCTACATGGCCTGGGAGGAGATGTATGCCCAGATGCACCCAAACAGTTTCTATGTAGCCGTTAAGATGGTGCTCAACCCGATCCGGCTGCGCTACCACCTGCGGGAAGAGGATGTGCCCAGACCCGCTATACCTGCCACTCTAAGGCCAGCCGCCCGGCGCGCCGCTCCTGTGGCCAAAGCCGAAGACACGATTTCAACAGAAGCTACTGCTTCGCCTGTTCCACAGGAAACAGCTGAGGAAAAGCCCGTTGCACCTGCTGCTGTATCTAAACCAAGACCCGTCGTACGCAGGCCGGCAGCCTTACAGCATCCGCCGGCAGAAGGAGAGGGAGCAACAGCTCAGGAGCAGCCCGCCGGCGAAAGCGCGCCACCGGCAGTTCCGCGTGCAAGGCCCGTCATCAAAAGACCCGTTATAGCGAAGCCTGAGGCGGAAGCACCGGCTGCATCCGATGTACCTGCGCCCCTGGAGGCAGAGGCTGCAGCACCAGCAGAGGAGGCCAAACCAGCACGCCCAAGGCCTGTCATCAAGCGGCCCGCTGCGCTGCAGAAACCGTCTGAGGGTATAGCAGCGGAGAAATTACCAGCAGAAAAAGCAGAGGAGAATCTTCCGGCAGAAGTGCCGCCCGCTGAAGTGGCTGCGGACACTCCGAAGCCACCACGCCCGAGGCCTGTTATGAAGCGTCCGGCTGCCTTGCAGCCACCACCGCAGGAGCCTGCTTCCTCAACAGAGGCGGAACAACCGGAGACGCCGGCTGGCGAAGTACCGATACCGCCTCGTCCAAGACCCGTGATCAGGCGGCCTGCAGCGCTGGCCAAACCAGCTGAGCCCAACGCAAACCCCACGGAGGAGCAGCAAGCGCCTGCTGTCGCGCAGGAACCAGAGGCCAATTTGGAACCGGGGCAGGCAGCAAAACCAACACGACCGCGACCGATCATCAGGAGGCCCACACCTCCTGCCGACCCTGAAGGTGCGCAGCAGGAAGAGCCGAAGGCCACAGAACCTGCGCAGACGGATGCCCCGGAAGTGGCGCCGCAGGAGCAACCAAAGCCACCGCGCCCGCGCCCCATCATGCGCCGTCCGCCGCCAAAGGCAGAAGGAGAAGAATAAACACAACAGCAGGAGCTATACCTGTGTGCTAATGATAAAACGAATAAGGACCAACGAAAATACAGCATGTACGAGACGTTAAAACCAGACTTAGAACAGCAGCTTGCCGAGATCAAGGAAGCCGGTTTGTTTAAACAGGAACGCATCATCACCACGCCGCAGGGCGCCGACATCGATACCACGCAGCAGGCACATGTGCTCAACTTCTGCGCCAACAACTACCTGGGCCTGTCTGCTCATCCGAAGGTGATCGAGGCGGCCAAGCACGCCATTGATACGCATGGCTATGGCATGAGCTCGGTGCGTTTCATCTGCGGCACACAGGATATCCACAAAGAGCTGGAGCGCAAACTATCCGAGTTCCTGGGTACCGAAGACACCATCCTGTACGCGGCTGCGTTTGACGCAAACGGCGGGGTGTTCGAGCCTTTGTACGATGCCGAGTCGGCTATTATCTCCGATGCCCTTAACCATGCCTCCATCATCGATGGTATTCGCCTGTGCAAGGCGCAGCGCTTCCGCTATGAGCACAACAACCTGGAGGACCTGGAGGCGAAACTGCAGGAAGCCGTTGCTGCGGGCACCAAGCACCGTGTCATCGTAACGGACGGTGCCTTCTCGATGGACGGCACAGTGGCGCAACTGGACAAAATTGCGGAGCTGGCCGATAAGTACAATGCTGTGCTGCTGGTCGACGACTCGCATTCCACCGGCTTTATGGGCAAGACAGGCCGCGGCACACACGAGTACCACAATGTGATGGGCAAGGTAGACATCATCACCGGTACGCTGGGCAAGGCACTGGGTGGCGCGATGGGTGGTTTCACCTCGGGCCGCAAAGAGATCATTGATATGCTGCGCCAGCGCTCGCGTCCCTACCTGTTCTCCAACTCTCTGGCGCCGTCTATAGTAGGCGCTTCCATTGCGGTGCTGGATCTGCTGAGCTCTACGACCGAGTTGCGCGACAAGCTGGAGTGGAACACCAAATATTTCCGGGAGCAGATCACCGCGGCGGGCTTCGACATCAAGCCGGGCGATCACCCGATTGTGCCCGTTATGCTCTACGACGCACCGCTGGCGCAGGAGTTTGCTGCCCGCATGCTCGACAAAGGCATCTACGTGATCGGCTTCTACTACCCGGTAGTTCCCAAAGGCCAGGCCCGCATCCGGGTGCAGCTCTCTGCCGTGCACGACAGAGTACACCTGGACAAATGTATTGCTGCTTTTACTGAGGTAGGCAAAGAGTTGGGTGTGATCAAGTAGTAGCTATACCTATACCTGACATCGAAAAGCCACTCCTGCCGAAGGAGTGGCTTTTATTTTTTATATCTTGTCCGGAGTTTTAACATTTATCTCCATACCATGGATATTGCTGCTGTACAATCAGCTATCATCATACTGGTCAGCCTCTACTACATCGGGGTGGTGCTGTCCATTGCGCACCTCATTTTTAAAACAGATTATAACCTGACGGAGCGCCTGCTTTGGATGATGGTGTTATGGGTAGTGCCGCTGCTGGGGTTGCCGGCGTACTGGCTGTTCTGGAAAAGGAGGAGTTCGAAGGTATAGCCACCTGATCGAATGATAGGAAGGTATAGAGCATTAAAAAAGCCTTCGCATAACGAAGGCTCTTTTGTAATTCTAAGTATAGTATAAAAATTTTTTACTCCTCCGTAGAGGCGTCTTTTCCTGTTTCGTCAAGGGTGATCGTGCCGCTCTGGCCTTCTTTGTTGGTTAAGTTGATCTCATAAAGAACTTTCCCGTTTTGGGCAGTGGCATCCGGCTTTACCTTGTAGATATCACCGATCGTCCAGTCTTTATAAGTTTCGTGGTCCAGCACTGCTTTTACAGGTGCAGGAAGTTTATCCTTTGTAACTTTTTCTTTGTTTTCTGCCTGCTGTGGCGTCTGCCCGGCAGCCTGAGATTGTTCAGCAGCCTGAGTTGCAGTTTGAGCATTCGCGTCGATTGAAGTAAAGCCAAGAAGTGCAATGGCTGCTGCTATAAAAGTTACCTTTTTCATGATCAAAATTGGGTTAATTAAAAATTGATTTCGAAAGTCCAGTATAGCATAACCGTGCCAGAAAGCTGAAATGGGCGTAAGGTGCTGTTAATCAAAATGTTATGAACCTGCGACTGAAAGGCGCAATGTGTAGAACCCGGCTGAGACGTGTAGACGATATTCCCCACTTTGTAGAAGATGGCCTCACTCCAGGGAGGGAGCGCCAGTGCCCGGAGTGCGAGAGGGGAGAAGAGTGGAGGCAATAGATTGCCCTTGCAGCAGGTTGCTATACCTGTAGAGTGCTATACCTGTATGCTGTTCAACTTCACATTAAAGTAAGCTCTTTCCAAAACAAGACGAGGCAGCCTGTACAGGGCTGCCTCGTCTTGTTAAATGGTTTCTTATCGAAGATGCTCTTTTAAGCTGCACTGACCGATTTTTCGGAAGCGGCAGGTGATATGGCAGGTTTTTGGTCGGTGTCGAACAGGAACTGGTTCAGTTTGACGCGAAGGTCAGCCGAAGAGAGGTTTCGAAATACTTCTGCATTGCGTACCAACGCAATCTGGCCTGTCTCTTCCGAAACTACCAGCACTACGCTGTCCGTCACTTCAGACAAGCCAATGGCGGCGCGGTGGCGGAGTCCCATGGAAGCGGGGATATCATTGTTTTCAGTAACCGGCAGGATACAGCGGGCCGCCTTGATGCGGTTACCCGATATAATCACAGCCCCGTCGTGTAGCGGGCTAGTCTTGTTAAAGATCGACATGAGCAGGCGCTTGGAGATCACAGCGTCGATCAGGTCGCCTGACTCTGCATAATATTTCAATTCGGAACTCTTTGCAAACACGATCAGGGCACCCGTATTCTTGCCGGCCAGCGATTTGGCTGCTTCAATAAAAGGAGTCAGGCTCAATTTATCTACCTGTTCGCGGCGCCACGGAAATCCCCAGAACCGGTCGTGGTTAAGCGAGGTGGTTTTACCGATAAGCAAGAGGAAACGCCTGATCTCGGGCTGAAACACGATAATGGCTGCCAGCACACCCACGCCCATGAATTGGCCGAGTATGATGCTGAGCAGTTCCATGCCGGCTGCCCTTACCACCAGGTATAGCAGATAGACAGAGAGCAGGCCCAGGAAAATCTTCAAGGCCACACTGCCTGTCAGGAGCTTGTACAATTGGTACAGCAGCACCGTAACGAGCAGGATGTCGATGATATCGAGCAGCTCAATTTCTAAAAACCCTAGTGTGAATAAAAATGTCAATGCGTTGTTTTCGTGTATAGTTGGATAGTCTGTTTAGTTTCTTTTACGTCGTGTACCCTCAAAATGTCGGCACCCTTTCCCAACGCAATTGTGTTGAGCGCTATTGTGCCAGCCAGTGCCTCCGACTGGTCAATTCCCAGCAATTTATAGGTCATGGATTTGCGTGATACTCCCACTAGTAACGGCAACTCCATGATACGAAGTTCCTCCAGGCGGGACATCAGCACAAAGTTCTGTTCCATGGTCTTAGCAAATCCGAAGCCAGGATCCAGGATGATGTCGTTTACGCCGAGTTTTTTCAGTTTATCTACCTGCAGCTGCAGTTCATCGATCACCTCCAGCACCACATCCTCGTAAGCGGCCAGCGAGTTCATATTCTGCGGAGTGCCCCGCATGTGCATCAGAATGTAGGGCACCTGCAGGCGGGCTACTGTGTCAAACATGGCTTCGTCCAAGGTGCCTCCCCCTATGTCGTTGATGATGGAAGCTCCTGCCGCGATGGTTGCTTCCGCCACTCTGGCCCGGAAGGTATCGACCGAAATAATGGCATCCGGAAAGGCCTGGATGATAGCTTCAATGGCCGGTATAAGGCGTTCCAGTTCTTCAGTTTCTGATATATCCACTGCACCGGGGCGTGAAGAGTAACCGCCTATATCGAGTATGTCGGCGCCGTCACGCAACATGGCCTCTGCTCTTTGAACTACCTCCTCCACAGAGCTCAGGCGGCTGCCCGGATAGAAGGAGTCAGGCGTGACATTGAGGATCCCCATCACCAGCGGGATGTCCAGCGAAAGGATTTTTCCGCGGCAGTTAAGTGTGCTTTTCTTTTGAAAAAACTTATCTTTCGATTCCAATGTTGGCGTATCTGTCAATTGTTTAAAATTAAAGCTAAAAAGTTGATTAGTCAAACACTCCAGGAATATAATCAGGTAGTAAATCGTTGCAAAGATACCTTCGTCAAAAAGACCATCGACTATGGCACGGCATGGCGTATACTGCGGCTTCCTTCGATCACCGATCAGATCTTTATCAAGGCCCAGCGCATACGCTCGATCCAGGAGAAGGGGGTGCAGCTGGTAGAGGACGACATCCGGGATGAGTTTGTAGGTATCATCAACTACAGTGTGATTGCACTCATGCAGCTGAGCCTGCAGGGCAGCACCGAGCTGACGCTGTCGGCAGAAGAAGTGGAGCGCATGTATAGCGGGCACATCGAGGAAAACATACAGCTGCTCACTGCCAAAAACCACGACTACGGCGAGGCCTGGCGCGACATGCGCGTGAGCTCTATCACCGACATCATCCTGATGAAGCTATACCGCACCAAGCAGATCGAAGACAACCAGGGCCAGACGCTGATCTCGGAAGGCGTGGAAGCCAACTACCGCGACATGATCAACTATGCCGTGTTTGCGCTGATCTTGCTGGGATTCGCAGAAACAGTAAAGTAAAGGTAAAAGTTGGAAAGTTAGAAAAGGAATGATAAGCCAGCGTTCGCTTTTACCTTCCAAACTTTCAAACTTCTTAACTCCCAAACTCTTAAACTCTCAAACTCACATGAAATACATAAGTAAGTTTTTTTGGCTCTTTGTTGGGGTGCTCTTCATCTTTTCGGGCCTCATCAAGATCAACGACCCGGTCGGTACAGCCATCAAGCTGGAGGAGTACTTTGAGGTGTTTTCGGAAGACATCTCGCCGTTGTTTCTGTCTCTGAAGCCGGCCGCCTTGTTCCTGTCCATTTTCCTGAGTGCGGCGGAGATCGTACTGGGGGTAGCCTTGCTCATTCGCTGGAAGCTGAAAGAGGTGCTGGTAGCCTTGCTGGTGATGATCGTTTTCTTCACCTTCCTCACTTTTTATTCGGCTTACTTCAACAAAGTAACGGACTGCGGCTGCTTTGGCGATGCCATCAAGCTCACGCCCTGGGAGTCATTCACCAAAGACATTGTACTGCTGGTGATGATCGTGGTACTGCTGTTCACGCGCCGGTACCTGCAGCCCTTCGTACGGCCGGCTGTGGGCGCCACCGTGACAGCACTTACAGCGATCCTATCGATCGGTATCGGCTGGTATGCTTACGAGCACCTGCCTTACATCGACTTCCGTGCCTACAAAGTGGGCAATAATATCCCAACGCTCATGAAGCCGAAAGCTCCGCTTCGCTACAAGTACATCATGGTGAAAGACGGGCAGGAGCAGGAGTTTGAGGAATACCCGATGGGCGATGAATTCAAGTTCAAAGAGATGGTGGCCATCAACCCGGAGGACGGGCCAAAGATCACCGACTTTAATGTATGGAACGACCAGGGCGATTTTACGCAGGAGATACTGTCCGGAACAAAGTTGTTGGTGGTGGTGCACAATGTGAGCAAAGCCAACCGCGATCACTTCGACAAGATCAACCAACTGGTGCAGGATGCCGAGCAGCAAGGTATAGCACCGGTCGTGATCACCTCTGCCGGAAAGCAGGAATTTGAGGAGTTCCGTCACGAAGTAGGGCTGGCGGCTCCTTACTTCTTTGGCGATGGTACCGTGCTCAAAACCATGATCCGCTCCAATCCGGGTATCATGCTGCTGCAGGAAGGCACTGTAAAAGGAATGTGGCACCACAACGACACACCAGGTATAGCCGAGGTAAAAGCAGCACTTTAGTTGGCAGGGCTAAGCCAGTCGTTGCCGGCGTACAGCCTGTCTGTTGAGAAGGTATAAGTTATAAACATCTTTGATGAAACAGCTCATTTTTCTGGTCGGTATGATGGGGTCCGGAAAGACTACCCTGGGGCGCCAGTTGGCTGAGCGGCTGGGCTATACCTTCGTGGACCTGGATGAGTACCTGGAACAGCGGGAAGGCAGCACGATCGCCCAGGTGTTTGAGCAGCAGGGACAGGAGCGATTCCGGGAGTTGGAGCGGCAGGCGCTGGAGGCCGTGGTACAGGAGTATGAGCAGGCGGTCGTGGCAACAGGGGGTGGCACTCCCTGCTTTTTCGACAACATGCGGCTGATCAACCAGCATGGTACCAGCGTTTTCCTGGATGTGCCGGCAGAGGAGATTTGCAGAAGACTGTATGCTTCGGATCTGAGCCTACGCCCGCTACTTGTGGATAAATCGTTGCCCGATCTTAATAAATTTATAGCCAGAACATTAGGTGAAAGGAGAGCGTTTTACGAGCGCGCCCAACACAGGTGGGACGTCAAAAATTACAACATAGACCGGTTAATCACGTTACTTAAACCATAACGAACATACCTCGTTATGGCTTACATATGGCAGCGGGTTAAACATACTCTCTTTTGAATATTTGACTAATTTTGCAGCTGACAGACGTTAATAGCAAAATCCAACTATGAAACCTAATCACAAAGGACGTGCTCAGATATTCCAGAATCCTGTTCTGGAAAGGTTGACGAGAACGCACATTGCCTTCCCCATTTCCATTTTTATCTTTATTGCAATCGGGCTCATCTACTACGGCATCACTTATAGCTTCATCAATGTACTGGAAGCTGTCGGATTCTTTTTGCTGGGATGGCTTATTTTCTCCTTGCTGGAGTACCTGGCGCACCGCTTCGTGTTCCACATGGATACGGATACACCCATAAAGGAACGCATACAGTACACCTTTCATGGCAACCACCATGACTACCCGAAAGACAAGGACCGGCTGGCGATGCCGCCTATTGTGAGCCTGTTCATTGCTTCCTTCCTGTTCTTTGTGTTCAAGCTGATCTTCGGGCAGTTTGTATTCGGCGTAGTGGCGGGGCTGTTGTTCGGATACGCGATGTATTTATTCGTGCATTATGCTGTGCATGCATATGCACCTCCCAAAAATTTCCTGAAGCAGTTGTGGATACACCACAGTATTCATCACTACAAAGATCCGAATGTGGCCTACGGGGTTTCTTCGCCGCTCTGGGATTATATCCTGGGCACGATGCCCAAACGCGCCAATACAAAATAGTCTAGCCGATACAATAGCAAAGGGAGCCTGAAAGGCTCCCTTTTTTGTTTGGTAGCATTGCACGATGCGCTATAAACTGGCCAGAAAACAGGAAGGAGCCTTTGCGGAGGCTCCTTCCTGTTTTCTATTATCGTCTTAGTTTCCGGAAGATCCAGCCAATGATCAGCACAATCAGCACAATGATGACAACTGCTGTCCACATGCCGGCTTCAAATATGTCTCCAATTACTTCGCAGCTGCTTAGCGTAACAGCCATCACGACGAATAGCACCGATAAATATAATCTTAAACTGTTCATAGTCTTGGTTTTTAGTTGCAGCAGATACAGGCAATATGCCTTTTCCTGTAAGTCAGGTATGGCTATCCGCTTATATGAATATATCGCCATGTATAGAAGAATACTGGCTTTTAGCGGAAAAGGTTAAGCCGGGGACTTAGGGGAAGGTAGAAAACAAAAAAGCCACTCCGATGAGTGGCTTTTGCTCTCCCTCCTGGGCTTGAACCAGGGACCCCCTGATCAGCCATCATAGCTAGGGATGCTGTGTATGGAGGTATGTCCAATCTGTGCCCTGCAGCAGTTTGGCGTCAGGTAGCCCGGTGCTGAGTGCCCCCTTCTCCGGTAGTAAAAGCCTCAGTGTTCAAACGAAGCTAGCTTGCCTCTTGCTTTGCAGTAAATTTCCAATGGTATACCTTTCTGTTTTCGTCGAAAGCGAGCTGTTTCTGGTTCATCAAACAAAATCGGTCTGCTGCTATTAGGAATATGCCATATATATTATATATATTAAATTTTGTTGTAATATTCAGGTTACAAGCCCAATCACCTATGAGATTTTTATCATTGATCGATGGATACAGATAATCACCAGCTTGAACTAAACTCCAAAGATGAGCATGAGTTATGGGAGGAAATTAAGCAGGGGAGTCATACAGCCCTAAA
>NZ_JSYF01000580.1:0-1214 GCF_054824225.1 Pontibacter sp. HJ8 | reverse complement strand
AGTTGGCGAAAAAGATCGGGAAGGACAGGTATAGAAAACTTCTAACAAAGTCAAACTACGGCAATGCAGATGTGTCCATAAATGATCCGGACTTCTGGAACTATGGAAAGTTTGCCATATCACCTGCTAACCAAATTGAAATCCTGATTGGTGTTTACGAAGAAACCCTTCCTTTCTCTAAAAGATCATTTAAGGTACTGAAGGAAATAATGAAGGAAGAGCAAACTGATAGCTATACCTTAAGAGCAAAAACCGGCTGGACAAGAGACGGAGGGAAAGACACAGGCTGGTGGGTTGGATATGTAGAAAAGAAAGACAACGTATACTTCTTCGCTACCAGGCTCATAAAAGACCGCAGTTCGCCTCATCCTGATTTTGGATCCTGTAGAAAGGAGATTACAAAATCAGTCTTAAAGCAACTAAATATAATTGAATAGAAATGAACGCTTAACGTTAGCGCTCATGCCTGGGTAACTACCATTGACGTAGGGCTTCTGAAATGTTATAAAATACCTTTTTGCAAATGACTAGCACACGAATGGAAAGCACAATTGATCTCTGGATACAGGCCTTGCAGCATTATGAGTTAGATGTGCTGCAGGCAAAACCGGACGAGAGCAGCTGGTCGTTGGGGCAGGTATATATACATATTCTTGAAGACACAGACTACTATATCGAACAAATCGAAAGTTGCCTCACATATAGCGATAACCAGTCGGGGCAAATGACTGAATTTGCAACCAGGCTATTTTCAAATAATGAGTTTCCCGATGAAAGAATTGCAGGAGACCCCCATGCAAGCCAGGCTATACCTCAGCCCGTCAGTAAAACGGACCTTATCGAACGGTTTTCTTGCTTAAAGACCCGACTGATAGCTGTACGAAGTAAGGTGGTCAACAGCAACAGTACAGGGAAAACTAAACATCCTGGTCTAGGTTATTTTAGTGCGCAGGAATGGCTCTGGTTTTCTGACATACACATGCGCCATCATCTTCGACAGAAAAAGAGAATTGAAGATACGCTAAAGCTTCAGTAATAAAGAGCGTGCACCCAAACCGTCAACAGGGCGTTTCTAAAACAGTGGCCTGACGACACAAGCTCGACATCAATCTTTCCTCATCAACAGAACAAAGCTGGTGTTAAAGAAACACCTTGATTGTTGGCAGGTATTACTTATTTTAGGAAATAAAAAAGCTTTACTATTTTTTAAAGAT
>NZ_JSYF01000579.1:0-2466 GCF_054824225.1 Pontibacter sp. HJ8 | reverse complement strand
TATCCACTTCAATTCCTGATTCTGTCGATTACTTGACTATGATCCGGTGGTAGGTCACCGCATAGCCGCCCCATATACCTATCCCGCCGTTAATATTGGAGCGGGTGGTGTTGGGAGAGCCAATGGGGCTGCCGTTGTTGTTTCGCTCATTTTCCAGGGTATACCAGAAACGGTAGTGGGCCAGGTCGATGGCGGCCCACCGCACCACGATCGTGTCTCCTTTTCCGAAATAACTGTAAATATCCAGGACCGGATCCTTTCCCCTGGGCTCCCCACGATCAAGGGGGTAACCCAGCGCCTGTGCTCCGTTGATCAGCTCGTCTGTGAAAACAGATGAAAAATACCCGGGATAAAAGGGTTCGCTGTTTCGTTTGGTGAAATAACGCACACTGTTTCCCAATGTATCGGGATCGCGGTAGCGGTAGTAGAGCGTGCGCAGGCTGTCTTTATCCGGATCGGGGTGTGGCTCCAGCCAGAGGGAATCGATCGGGTTGAGCTGCGGGATGGTCGTAGCGGAAGTGAGCACGCGGCCTTCGTGACTGATGCGCAACTGGTAGCTTTTCCCGACTTCGCCTGCCAGTTCATCCGAGGTATAGACATAGAAAAGAATACGGCCTCCCAGGTTCAGTTGCTGTTCCGGAATCCCGTACTGCTCTGACACCAAACGCCTCAGCTCCGGGGAAAAGCTAACGGAAGGCTGCTCTTTCAAGGTATAGCTTTTGCCGGAAGTCGTTACGATCACCTGCGCATCATGCACAAAGCTGTTGGCTATATCTTCTGCAGCAAAGCCGTCGAAAACAGGTAAACTTCGGGTGAGCACGACAACGGGCGGTGCGCCCTGCTCTATATGGCCTTCCACGACAAGCTGTTCCTGCCCCTCCGGGATCTCCAGGGTCAGGTCCTCCTCGCAGGCAACCAGAAGCAGAAACAGGAGCAGGTATAGGCAGTATCTTCCTAGCATATAGTTACCATTTAAAATTCCAGGTGACAGCGGGCAGCGGGAACGGGATAAGCGATATTTTCTTGGCCTGTACCTTGGTTTCGCTGCTGTAGGGCGGGCCTTCGTTGTCGATGAAGTACAGGAAGGGGTTCCGGCGACCATACACATTGTAAATAGCAAAGGTCCAGCTTGACTGCAGCCTGCGCCGCGCTTTTCCTTCCAGCGTAGCCGACAAATCCAGCCGGTGGAAAGGCTGCATCCGGAAACTGTTCCGGTCACCGTATTGGTATTGGATGTTGCCTTCTATGCTATACCTTCTTTCCGGCATGGTCGTGGCCTGACCGGTGCCATACACGAAACTACCGCCAAAGATCCAGCGCGGGCTACACTTGTAGGTAGCAACCAGGGAAGCATCGTGGCGCCTGTCGAAGCGGGCAGGGAAGGAGCGCCCCTGGTTCAGATCCAGAAAAATGCGGTCCGTATAGGAAAGGGTGTAGCCCAGCCAGCCCTGCAGGTTTCCGTAGTTCTTCCGCAGGAAAAGCTCCACCCCGTACGATTCGCCGCTTCCTTTTACAAACTCATATTCCATGTTCCGGTTAGAAGGGCCGGGCGCATACCCTTCCCTGAACTCGAGTTGGTTCTCCATCTCCTTGTAATATACTTCCGCCGAAGCTTCATACATGTTATCCTGCAGACTTCGGAAATAGCCCAGGGCATACTGGGTGGCCCGCTGCGGCTCCACGATGGCCGAACTGGGTACCCATACGTCCAGCGGCAGCGTGGTATAGGCATTGGACACCAGGTGCAGGTACTGGGCCGATCGGGTATAGCTGGCTTTTACCGAAGTCACCGCACCCAAGGTATAGCGGAGGGCCAGCCGCGGCTCCAGCGCCTGAAACGTTCTCACGCGGTCACCTGCACCATACCGAACAGAATCCAGCACATGTTCATTTTCGTCAAAGGTATAGTAGGTAAAGGGACCTACCTGGGCAAAATAACTCCCCCGTATACCCAGGCTCAGCAACAGGCGGTCAGTTACGTTCCAGTTATCAGACAGGTATGCGGCTACCTGGTGGGCCGTTTTGGCCAGCAGGCGATCTGTGGAGAAGGATTCCCCTTCGTCCGTTTGGGCACTGCCGGTGCGGGGGCGCAGGGTATGGCGGGTATAGTGAAGGCCGTATTCCAATTGATGCCGCACCGAGGGCGTGTACACAAAATCAGCTTTGAGCGAATAATCCCACACCCCCGTCTCGACCAGGGTACTGATGCCGCCAAAGTCCCAGGTAAAGTCAAAGGCATAGTTACTGAGCACCGCCGCTACATCCACAAAGTGTTTGTCGGTGAAGAGGTGGTTCCAGCGGGCGGTGGCAGCCGCATTGCCCCACTGAAAATCAGCTACAAAACGTCCGGAGGAGAGTTTGAGCGAGCCGACATCCTTGCCATAGTAGCCGCTCAGGTATAGCCGGTCTTTGGGCGACAAGGTATAGGAAAGCTTTCCGTTGAAATCGTAAAAGTAATACGGCACG
>NZ_JSYF01000578.1:0-1385 GCF_054824225.1 Pontibacter sp. HJ8 | reverse complement strand
TAAACCAACAAATGCAGTGAGGCTCAAGGTGCAGAGAGTTGCCAGTATCCCAAGTATAATCAGGGTAGTGTGCAACCTTATTGCCATGCGGTTCCAGGTTTTAAGTGCTTCCTCGATTTCTTTTATCACCTTCTCTTCATTCATCTGAGTTTAACTGTTATTGCATGGTGTTTTATACTATAATTCAGCAATAGAACTTGCACAAGAATAATTAATGAGCGTAACTAGGATTTGAAAATTTTAATTTAAATAAACGAACAATTTATATAAATATACTTTAACTTTTTTGTTAAAGTTGTTTAAAAAGTAAAACAGCAAAGCCACCTAGTAGTAGGTGGCTTTTTACTCCTTATTGCTGGGGTTATAGTCTCCCTTACTGTAAGCAATGCCACAGCCAAGAACCAGCTTTTTATTTTAGTACAGTGCCGTCTGTGAACAAGATCTGCTCCGGCTTCCACACCATCTTCAGGTCTTTGAGGTCTTTCGACACCAGGCGCTTGTCCTCATCCATGAACTGGTTATAATCTGTGGTGGCTTCGTAAGACATCTTCTTGCCTGATAAAAGCCCCTCATCGTAGGTCATATTAAAGGACTTGATTTCTGTGTCGAACAGATCGGTGAAGCTTACTCTGCCTTTAAAGGCCCGAATGTCTTTGTCTCCGTTATTTTGGAAGGCAAACTTATAGGTAATGTATTCCTGATAACTGTACTCTTCAAAGCCTTTGTCAAATACTGTTACCGTTAGTGCCTTGTTTAGGCGCTCAATACGCTGCTGCTCCTCCTGTTGGGCCTCCGCTGCAAGCAGGGCCTGCTTCTTCTCTTCCTCTTGGGCTTTACGCTGGATTTCCTTAGCCTCGTCAATGATCTGTTTATAAGTCTTGCCGTCCAACTTCTCACCGCCCAAGGCGCTGCTCATCATGGAGAGGGCGATCAGTTGCATCTCAGTAGTGTCGGCGTCACCACTTTCAGCTATCGCCTTCATGTCTGCCTCCAGGGTAGCCTCATTGTACGGCTTTTCTAACGGGCTTGAGCATGATGAGAATAGGATACATAGTGCCAACGCAGGGAGTAAAATTTTTTTCATAAATGAGTTTGTTTATGGTTGGATAGATTAATTTAATATTGGTTCTGGTTGTGGTGACGCGGGAAGGGCTATAACAACCGCAGTAGGGAGCAAGCCTAGGTTTTGTAACAAATCCAGTAGGTGCTTTGCTTTTAGCTGGTTTGCCAATGTACGGTGGCCTTTACTGACTTGGTAGGTAGATGTCCGAATGATGTCATAGCCTTTGCTTCTGGCTATCCGGTCTACAGTTTTTACTGTTTCTCCTCTGGTACGGGTGGCGCAGATAATGATATCGCAGTTGAATTCATCAGCTAGTTTCCTA
>NZ_JSYF01000077.1:0-11901 GCF_054824225.1 Pontibacter sp. HJ8 | reverse complement strand
ACACTCGCAGGAGCTGCGCACACTGCGAGGCCCTGTGACCTGCTATACCTATACCTGAAAGCATCTCCTGCAGCTACTTATTTTAGCAGCCAACACAGGCTGATAAGTCTAGCTGGCTATCCCTTCTCCTATACCTGTTGTTACAGAAAGTATATCATTCTCATCTGTTTCACGTTAAGGGAGAAGTAATACCTGATTTTTTCTCCTCCAAAATTCGGGAGGCAGCCTGTAAAACATGATAATTACCAAAGAAAACACCAAAGCAAAAGTTGTTATCGGGTTTACGCTGGCGCTTTCTGTCGTCGCCATTGCTATCTACCTGACCTACAACAGCTTTACGCAGTTACTGACTTCTGTTACCGTACTCTCGCAGCCGAACACCAAGCTGGCCAAGCTACAGCATACGCTGGCCGACATGGCGACTGCCGAAAGCTCTATCCGGGCCTATACCCTCACAACAGAAGACCGCCACTTCAAGAATTACCTCGAAAATCTGGGAACGATCAACAGCCAGATCGACACCTTGCGCACCCTCATGCAGGACAATCCTACGGAGCTGGCACAAATCGATTCTATTTCTAACCTGCTGCTGGCCAAGAAGAAAAGCATGGAGCAGCACGTGGCGCTGAAAAAGCAGCGCCGTAGCCGAAACGACTACTCCGACAAGGCGCTCCGTCAGATCACCTCATCCGCCTCGGCCCAGCCCACAACCACCACCATCAACCAGCGCACTACTACTACTATCTCCGATCGGCTGGCTTTCAATGAGGACGCTGAGGCGCCAAAGGAGGACGAACAAGCACAGGAAAGCAAAAAAGGTCTTTTCAGCAGGATATTTTCAAAACGCTCCGGCAGCAAAACGAATACCCAGGATCCTCCGCAGCCCGTCCTCCTTCCCCAAATTAATGTGAAGCAGGAGTACACGACCGATACCAGCCAGGTCGCTTCTACCCAGATGGCACCGATTGCCCGGGTGCGGAATATACTGCATAATGTGCAGCGGGAGGTACAGAAGCAGGAGGAGGCGCTGATCGCCAAAGAAATGGTGCTCCTGCAGCAGGACAAGCAGATCATGGACCAGATCCGGGGCATGATCTATGACCTGGAGAAGCGCGAGCTGCAGCAGGCCAGGCGAAGCTCCGCGCAAGCGCAGGAAGTAGCCCGCAAGACCTCGCTCATTCTGCTGCTGGTAGGCGTTTTTGGCCTGGCAAGCGGCATCGCCTTTATTTTTATCATCCTGCGCGACCTGACCCGCAGCAGCAGGTACAAGGCAGAACTGAAGCGCTCCCGCAAAGAAGCCATCCAGCTGGCCCGGGCAAAAGAGTCTTTCGTGGCCAACATGAGCCATGAGATCCGGACGCCGCTCAACGTGGTGCTGGGTTTTTCCGAGCAGTTGGGTCATACCGCGTTGCAGGCGCAACAACAGGAACACCTGCAGGCGATCCGCAGTGCCGGGGAGCACCTGCTCCACATCGTCAATGACGTACTCGATCTCTCCAAACTGGAAGCCGGCAAACTGCACCTGCACGTGGCTCCCTTCGAGCTGCGACAGCTCCTGGCCGAAGTCGAGCAGGCTTTTCAGCTGAAGGCTTCCACCAAGGGGATAGGTTTCAGCTGTACGCTGGATCCGCAGCTGCAGGGTCATCTGCTCGGCGATTCACTGCGCCTGAAGCAGGTGCTGTTCAACCTCGTGGACAATGCCATCAAGTTCACCCACGACGGCCAAGTGCATGTAGCATGCCGCCTGAAGACACAGCGACGCAACAGGGCAGTAGTCCTCCTCGAAGTATCGGATACAGGTATAGGTATACCCATGGAGCAGACGGCCCACGTCTTCGGGGAGTTTAACCAGGCAGATGACTCCATTATCCGAAAGTATGGCGGCACCGGGCTGGGTTTGTCGATCAGCAAGAAGCTGGTAGAAATGCAGGAAGGTTCGTTGACGCTTCGCAGCACGCCTAACCAGGGCACCACCTTTACTATCGTACTGCCGCTGCAGCGGGTTGCTCCAACTACTTTAGGGGATGAGCTGCTTCCTCAGCCACAGCAGCCGGAAGCGACGGATGTACTGGCCGGAAAATCCGTGCTGGTGATCGATGACGATGCGTATAGCCGTACGCTGTGTCAGCTGATCCTGACACGATGGGAGATGCATGTACAGTTGGCCAATGACGGACAGGAGGCGCTGCAGGCCATCCAGAGAAAACAATTTGACCTGGTGCTGACCGACATACAGCTGCCGGGCATGAGCGGGAAAGCGGTGGCCCGCGCCATTCGCAAAGAAAATGCAACCGTGCCTATACTTGCCCTAACGGCCAACATCATGAGCAGCAACAGGCGCTTCTTTGCCAAGACCGGCATCTCAGATTACCTCCTCAAACCATTTACGGAGCAGGACCTGCACCGGAAGTTAAGCAAAGCGCTCGCCCATACGGCCACTGCCCCTGCCATGCCAGCGCTGGCCTTCCACGAGACAGTAACGGCGACAGAGCAGCTCTATACCCTGGAAGAGATCCGGACTTTTGCAGGAGACGATACGGAAGCGTTGCTGGCGATACTGGAGGTGCTCGTGGCAGACCATCGCCAGAGCCTCATACAGCTGCAGGAAGCAGTAGCAACGCAAAACTGGCCAGCGGCAGGTGAGCTGGCGCACAAGATGAAAACGGCATTCCGGCACCTGCAGGCGTATACCGTATTGCCGGCGCTCGACACGCTGGAGCAGCTCCTGCACCAGCAACAGCCAACAGTAGAGCACATACCTGCCCTGGCAGGCCAGCTCCGGGAGGACGCCGATCAGGTACTCACAGCGCTCGAAGCAGAACTGGAAGAGATGCGCGTGCAGGAAGCGGCTATCGCCTAAGCATCTATGTTGTACTGGCGCATTTTGTTATAGAGCGTTTTCCGGTCTATGTTCAGCAGGCGCGCCGCTTTTGACTTGTTATACTTCACCCGTTCCAGCATATCCAGGATCAGCTCTTTTTCGCTCCGTTCCGTGGCACTGCGCAGGTCGGTGACAGGTGCCACCCGGGTGGCATCTGGCTGGGCGACGATGGTGGTGGGTTCAGGTATATGATAGGCGATTTCAGGGGGCAGGTCCTCTAAGGTTATCTCAGCGCCTTTGGCCAGCAGCACCGCCCGCTTCACGACATTCTTCAGCTCCCGCAGGTTGCCGGGCCAGCTATACCTCTCCAGCGCCACCGTAACAGCGGCGTCAAAGTCATGGACGTGCCGCTCCAGTTCGTGGTTGGCAACTTCCAGAAAAAACTCCGCGAAAATCAGGATATCGGCATGCCGCTCCCGGAGAGGCGCAATGTTGATCTTGAACTCATTGAGCCGGTGATAGAGGTCTTCCCGGAATTCGCCACGGCTCACGGCCTGCACCAGGTCCTCGTTGGTAGCCGCGATGATGCGCACGTCCACGTCCAGATCCGTGTTGCTGCCGATCTTTTTTACTTTGCGCTCCTGTATGGCCCGCAGCAGCTTCACCTGTATCTCGTACGAGAGGTTACCGATCTCATCCAGAAAGAGGGTGCCGCCATTGGCTGCTTCAAACTGCCCTTCTTTATCCGCCATGGCGCCTGTAAAGGATCCTTTTACGTGGCCGAAGAGTTCGCTGCCGGCCAGTTCTTTGGACAAGGCCCCGCAGTCAATGGCTACAAAAGGTTTGTTATGGCGCTTGCTGCTCTGGTGTATCTTGCGGGCGACATACTCCTTGCCTGTCCCGCTTTCCCCTTCTATGATCACCGACATGCTGGTGGGCGCGATCAGGGCAATGTATTCCTCCAGCTGCAGCGATTGCGGACTGGCCCCTTTCACAAAGGAAAAGCTGCTTCGCATCGGTATCGTGGATTCGCTCACTTCCCCGCTCCGGGTGTTCCGGCTCAATGCTTTCTTGATGGTGAGCAGGGTCTCATCCGGGTTGATGGGTTTGGCCAGGTACTCGAACGCGCCCATCTTGATGGCCTTCACGGCTGTCCGGATATCCGCGTAATGGGTCATGAGTATGACGGGCACTTCGGTCGTCAGCACCCGGATCTGCTCCAGCAGCTCCAGCCCGTTCTTATCGGGGAGCCTGAAGTCGGTCAGCACCAGTTCGAACGGCTCTGCTTTCAGTAGTTTGAGGCCTTCGTTGGCCGTATAGGCAGTTTTTACCTCGTAGTGCTGGCGCTTCAGAAAAGTGCTTAGCATCAGGCAAAAAGTAGGGTCGTCGTCGATCAGGAGAATCTTTGGCATAATTATAAGCAATATACGCAGCTTCGGGTCAGGTCCGAAAATTTTAGCTCCCAAACCCGCCAGAACTGCTTTACCACTGCCTGTTTACTGAACCTTTCATTTTAGGTTTAACGCAGCGGCACTTGATCAACGGATAAAGCTGATTCACAGTGCTATGGTATAGGTATAAAAAAGAAAAGCCTCCGCAATGCGGAGGCTCCCTTCTACGATATCAGGTTAATAATATCGGACCTTTTGGCTTATTTTTGTTCTCTTATAATGTTACCTTGTTCATCGATGCGCACTTTGGCATCTTGCTGCTGCTCATTGGTAAAGAAGATTTCATATACTGTTTTGGTAGCCTGACTTGGAGCACTGGCCTGCGCAGCCTGAGCCTGTGAGTTCTGGGCTGCCTGCTCTGCCTGGTTGGCTGTACCCTGTGCATTGGCACCGGCCGCATTCGCATTAGGAGTGATACGGAACACCTCCGTTACCTTCCAGGCACTGAATGCCTGTGCCGTGAGCGCCTGCTTGACAGCATCCGGAAGTTCTTCCTGCGTAATGGCTTCACGCTTTTCGTTCTGGCCCTGAGCTCCTGTTTGAGCTTGAGTCTGGGTTGCAGTTTGTGTTTGCGTCTCCGTTTGAGTCTGCTCGGCACCTATCTGAGTGGCAGTCTCTGCCTGGGTTTCGGTCTGTACTTCGGTTTGCTCTGTTGCCTGCTTCTTCTTAGACTTTTTCTTGTCTGATTGAGCCTGCGCATCTACTGAAGTAAATGCAAAAAACGCTATAGCAGCTGCCAGGTATGTTATTTTTTTCATAGTTTTATTTTGTAGCTAAATGTCTTTATTCTGTTGCTACTGCTACTAGGCAAAACCATGCCACAGAATCAATATATTCTATATAATTGACAGACAAATACTTATAAAAAAACCTGAAATACGCAAAGTGTGGAATGGCAAAAGCAGTGTAGAGCAAATTCCACACATTGGGGAGTTATTGCTACAGCAGGTATAAGATGTATTCGATCTGAAGTCCCCAACTGGCAGGAGGAGGGAGAGCAGTCCTACTGCTTTTAAATAAAAAACCACCTGCCGGGAGCCTGTCGCAAACAGTGCATCCTGGCAGGTGGGTTCGCTATACCTGTAGGTTCGTTACTGGGCTCCTACCATCAGGGCCAGTACAAGCAGCGACCCGAAGCCAATGCCAAAGCCCGCTGCGGCCTTTCCTACTTTACGCCGGTTGGCCTGCTTCTGAAATGCCTGGCGGTATACCGGTTCCTGCATCAGCTGCACATTCGGGTTGAAGGTAGCGTCAATGTTAGGCGGCACTGCAGCCGTTACGACGCCTACTACCAGACCTGCAGGCGGAAACAGGAACGTAGCGCCTGCTGTGCCCCAAAGTGGTCCCTGGCCTTTGTAGTAGATCAGGGCATCCTGTCGCCCTTTGTACACCATTTCGGCATCACTGTAGGTACTGCTTTTGGCAATGCCTGCTCTGCCTGTCGCAGCAGTGGCATACTCATCGGTTCCGGCGTTCACTGCCGGCAGCTGGCTCAGTTGTTTTTGTCCCGGATCGGTCGCCAATTGCAGCTGTGCCACATCCTGCCTCAGCACATAATACAAAGGACCTTTGGCATCGCTCAACATGCGGTAATGAATGGTGTCGGTATCTACCCGGACCACTTTCCCGGTCACTTCCTCTCCACTCTTTTTGATAATAATGTCCTGCCCGTACGCCACAGCATGCCCCATCAAAAGAGCCAGGCACATTACCACTCCTTTTGCTAAAAAATTACTCATAAACGGTGTGCTAAAAATTGATTAAGTTGTTTTCTAAACTGGTTGCTAACTTACTAAAGATTAGGCTATATAAAAATAGTCCTATATAAAATTTATGCAAGAAAATCTGCTTATCCTTCGCAGCAGGTATAGCGCCGATAATTGGGTTGCTGCTAGGCAAGAAACCAAGTTCAGGCAGCGCCGTCTTTACAGGTAACCTGAGCCGGTCAGACATTATCCGGCTGCAGCGTGAACATATTTGCACATGAAGCCGACAGCTTCTACCTTTATAACATGAGCGAACCAAGAAAGAAACTTTTCCTGCTGGATGCACTGGCACTGATCTACCGGGCACACTTTGCCTTCAGCAAAAACCCGCGCATCAACTCCAAAGGCATGAACACCGGAGCTGCGCTGGGCTTCACCAACACGCTGGTAGAAGTGCTCCAGAAAGAGAAGCCCACCCATATCGGGGTAGCCTTCGACTCGGCTGCTAAGACCTTCCGCCACGACAACTTCGCCGCGTATAAGGCCAACCGCCAGGCCATGCCGGAAGATATCTCACTGGCTATACCTTACTGCAAAAAAATTGTAGAGGCCTTCAACATACCCGTACTCATTCTGGATGGCTTCGAGGCCGATGATATCATCGGTACGCTGGCCTGCAAAGCCGAAAAGGACGGCTTTGATGTGTACATGATGACGCCGGACAAAGACTACTGCCAGCTAGTGAACGAGCACATCTTCCTCTACAAGCCAGCCTTCCTGGGCAATGCCGTGGAGGTATGGGATGTACAACGAGTATTGGAAAAGTTCGAAATCGAGCGTGTAGAGCAGGTGATCGATATCCTGGGCCTGCAGGGCGACGCCGTAGACAACATACCAGGTATACCGGGCATCGGTGAGAAAACCGCCAAAACGCTGATCCAGAAATTCGGCTCTGTCGAGAACCTGATCGCCAATGCAGACCAGCTGAAAGGCAAGCAAAAGGAGAATATAATTAACTTCGCCGATCAGGGCATGATGTCCAAGGAGCTGGCTACCATACACCGCGATGTGCCCCTGCCCTTCAGCCCGGAAGCTTTGCACTACGACGGACCGAACGAGGAGCAACTGGCCGAGTTGTTTGCTGAGCTGGAGTTCAGGCAGCTGTTGCAGCGCGTGCTGGGCCAGACGATGGCCGATGCGCCGGCAGCAAGACCGGTAGCGCGTAAAGCCAGAGCCGCCAACCAGCAGCAGACGTCTCTTTTTGACACAGCGGCAGCAACCGAAGAAACCGCTGTTGTTTCGGAAGGCGACGCATACGTGCTGCAACATCCGATGCAGACGCTGAACACCACGCGGCAGGACTACCACATGATCAATACGCCGGCACTGCGCCAGAGCCTGATCCGGTACCTGCAGAAGCAGCAGGAGTTCTCCTTTGATACTGAGACCAGCAGCATCGATCCGATCACAGCCAGCCTGGTGGGTATGTCGTTCAGCTACCTGCCCGGTGAAGCCTATTATGTGCCGGTGCCACCGAACGACCCGGAAGAAGCCCGACGAATAGCGGCAGAATTCAAGGATGTGCTGGAAAACCCCAGCATTGCCAAGATCGGACAGAACATCAAGTATGACATCCTGGTGATGAAGAACTACGGCATCGAAATAAACGGACCGATCTTTGACACCATGCTGGCACACTACCTCTTGGAGCCCGAAATGCGCCACAACATGGATGTGCTCGCCGAAACCTACCTCCATTACAGCCCGGTCCCGATTACCGATCTGATCGGCCCGAAAGGAAAGAACCAGCTCAGCATGGCCGACCTCAAGCCGGAAGAGGTAAAGGACTACGCCTGCGAGGACGCGGACATTACGCTGCGCCTGAAGCTCTATTTTGAGCCACTGCTGCAGGAGCAGGGCCTGATGAAGCTCTTCAACGAAGTGGAGAACCCGCTCGTGCAGGTGCTGGCAGGTATAGAGAAAGAAGGTATATCCATTGATGCCAATGCACTGGCCGACTTCTCTACCCAGCTGGAGCAGGATATCAAAGGGATTGAGATCCGCATATTTGAACTGGCCGGAACAGAATTCAACATCGGTTCGCCGAAGCAACTGGGCGAAATTCTGTTCGACCGGCTCGAGCTGCACGGCAAATCCAAGATCAAGAAAACGAAAACAGGGCAGTATGCGACCGGGGAGGAGATCCTCTCCAAATTGTCGGGTGAGCATGAGATCGTGCGCCTGATCCTGGACCACCGGGAACTCTCCAAGCTGAAATCAACTTACGTAGATGCTTTGCCACAGCTGGTGTGCGAGCTCGACGGGCGGGTGCATACTTCCTTTAACCAGGCTGTGACCGCTACAGGCCGCCTGAGCTCCACCAACCCCAACCTGCAGAACATCCCGATCCGGACGGAGCGGGGCCGTGAGATCCGGAAGGCCTTTGTGCCCCGCAACAGCAAACACCTGATCATATCGGCCGACTATTCCCAGATCGAGCTGCGTATTATGGCTGACTTTAGCGGCGACCCTACCATGAAGGAAGCTTTCCGCAACGGGATCGACATCCATGCCTCTACTGCCAGCAAAGTATTCCATGTGCCGCTGGACCAGGTGAGTAGCGAAATGCGCCGCAAAGCCAAGACGATCAACTTCGGCATCATCTACGGTATCTCTGCCTTTGGTCTGTCGGAGCGCCTGGCTATACCTCGCCGCGAAGCCGCTGACATCATCGAAGCTTATTTTGAGGAGTTTCCGGCCGTGAAGGAGTACATGGACCTTACCATAGAGAAAGCCCGGGAGCAGGAGTATGTCGAGACGCTGCTCAACCGCCGCCGCTACCTGCGCGACATCAATTCCCGCAACGCTACCATCCGGGGCTTTGCCGAGCGCAACGCCATCAATGCGCCTATACAGGGCACAGCCGCCGACATTATCAAGATCGCGATGATCAACATACACGACTACCTGCGCCACGAGAAACTGGACACCCGCATGATCCTGCAGGTGCATGACGAATTGCTCTTCGATGTGCCCAAGGAGGAGGTAGAGATCGTGACACCGAAGATCGTGGAACTGATGACCCATGCCCTGCCTCTGAGCGTGCCGATGGAGATCGGCCTGGGGGTTGGCAAAAACTGGCTGGAGGCGCATTAAGGTATAGCAGGGGCTGCTTTCAGAAAACCTATACCTAGCTGCGGACATAAACAGCAGGCAAGGAGCGGCAACGTATACCTTCGCCTATACCTGCTTGTCGAAACTTCCGTAACCGAACTGCTCTACAACAGCACAAAATAAAAAGGGGCCTTTCTTGCGAGAGGCCCCTTTTTGTTGCTATACCTTCTGTTCCTTATTTCGGAAACAGCACAGTATCATATTGTGTAACGTCCACCTGTGGTACATTCGCAGTATACTTCGAATTGATCACCTTGATCATTTCGTTCGCCAGAATTGCGTAGCCGCGTGGTGTTGGATGAACACCATCCAGTGAGAACAGGTTACCGGTGATATAAGCAGGCGAGTAGCTTACGTTATTCGCTGCAAAGCCACCAAGGATTGACTTAAAGTATGCGTTCGCATCAAACAGGGCGAGACCTCTGGCCTCAGCCTGCGCTTTGATGATGGCATTATACGCATCTGTGGCTGTCTTTACATTGGTTTGTTCTGTAGCATCCAGTAGCAAAGCACTTGGCAATGGGTTGCCGGCTGAAAGGCCAAACATAGCCGTAGTGTCAATTGCATAATTTGCCAGAAGACCGGCTAAAGTAAGCCTTACGACTACCCGATCCTGGCTTGGGCTTGCCTGTTTAGCCAGGTCTCTCCAGTATTTTCCTGTCGGCTGACCCACCAATGGAATATAGGCAGCAGCAGTCAGCGGGAAATATACCCCTTTATCCGCTACGTTGATCTGGGCTGCTGCAAATTGAGTACGGTCTCTACCGGTTCCTGTTAGCGCTACCATACCAGGTATATTATTCGCTGCGAGCACCTGTTTAACAGAGGGGCCTACGGTTGTAAAAAAGGGTATAGTCGTAACATCAGGCACCGTAACCAATATGCCTTTTTGATTAGCAGGTTGTAATGCATTGAGTAAGGCTGTGAAATTCCTGTCAAAATCACCAACCGGGGTAATTGCACGGTCTGTAAACGCACCACCAGAAGTCGCATATCCCAAGATATCGTTTTCAGCCATCCATGCGCTGAAAAAGGTATGCTTCGCTGCATCCGCCTGTGCCTGTACATACTGCACATAGGTTTGTCCGGGGTTATCAGTCAGGCGCTCAAAAAACGGGTTGCCTTGCGTACTGCCATAGCCGACAGTTTGCACATCTGATGTTTTTATACCTGGGATAGCCAGATTCCTAACGTTTCCTGTGAATTTCGTGTAGAGCGGAGCACCTTTGTCGTTGAGCCCTCGCACCGCCAGCTTATCTGTAACCGGGGCTGTAATGGGTGAACCTTGTGGAGTAAAACCGGCCAACCTCAAATAACCAGATCCGTTTGACTGCTCTTCAGTAAACAAAGGCTGTGTGAACTCGCCACCACCTACAAGATCAAACTGTTGCGCCAGTATGCCTGGGATTGAGGCAAGCTGGCCCTTACGGCTTAAGCCACCATCAGCGTAGCCGGCGCTCAGGGAGTTACCTACCGCAATGTAAGAGGTAAAATCTGCCTGCCCTGCACTTGAAGAAGGAGTATCGATCTCAGCTTCGCAGCTCGTCAGTAGCACACCTGCCAGAAGAGCAAGCGTACTGGATTTATAGAAAAACTTTTTCATATTCTTTTAAAGAGAAAAATTAGAATGTAAAGTTCAGACCGATACCAGGGATATAAGCAACAGACTTGTATGTGCCAGCGATGCCATTTGAAAGGTTAGCGGCGTCTGTTCTTTCTTTCTTGTTGATGTACAGGAAAGAAGCATCGAGACTGATGTTGTCGGAGACAGTATAACCTATACCGGCAGAAAGACCGCGGGAATCCGCATCAGGCGTTTCAGGTGTCAGGTAACCATCCTGTACAGGCGTTTTGTCCAGGTAAGCACCACCACGCAGGGCCAATGCGTCCGTCACTTTATACTCTGCACCAAGGCGATAAATGAAGGCGTTGTCATAATTTCGGCCGCTTTCAGATACAAGTCCTTCAGGCGCCGGGCGTCCGACAGGCTTGCTGAAATCAAAGCGAAGGCTTTTGTAAGCATCCCATCCAACGTAGCTCACATCGGCTGCCAACAGAAGCTTTTCGCTGGCCTGGAAGCCTAAGCCCAATGAAAGGGTTGACGGCATTGGCAGCTCGGCATTGAACAAAGTACCTTCCGGGAAACTGGCACTGGCCGCTGCCGGGATATTGCTGAACATAACCTCTCCATTCTCAACCTTCAGGTCAACCTGTGAGCGATAGTTCAGACCAACCGAAAACTTCTCAGTTGCCTGGAAGAATATACCTGCGTTGAAGCCCCAGGCGGATTCTGCACTGCCATCAAGCTCAATAGAACCTTCGGTACCATCCTGATTTTGTACAGGCACAGCACGCTGCAGGTTCACACTGCCCACTACATAGGTCAGGCCTGCGCCTATACCTAGTTTATCGGTTATAGCATAGCTCACTGTCGGCTGTATGTAGATAGCCTGGAGTTGCAATTGGCTGAGGCCGTAACGACCGCTCCACTGATTACCCCACTCCACAGTGCTACCAAATGGCGTATACACACCCAAACCAGCCTTCAGCTTTTCAGTGATGCCATACACGGCGTATACCTGAAAAGGAGTTCCTGTCGGGTTATCAGTTTTGGCTGTTACATCATAAGATTCCGGCGCACTGTAGGCAATTTTAGACATAATGCCGCTGCCTCCCACCGTTATACCACCTCTGTCGAAGGTTTGATAACTCATCGCACCGGGGTTGAAGAAGATACTGGATGTGCCCG
>NZ_JSYF01000577.1:0-462 GCF_054824225.1 Pontibacter sp. HJ8 | reverse complement strand
AATGCATGCAGTCTGTTTACCGCTTTTATGTAGTCTTTTTCGAGATTCTGTTTTTTGTTACTTTGTTTCAGGTTAGCCGGTGAGAACGTCTCGAAGCCAACAAAAAGACTTCTTAACCCTGCGTCCGCTGCTTTCTCAATCAAGTTTCCCCGAAGCACTGAGTCAACGGTTGCTGCTCCCTGAAAGGCTCTGTTCATGCCTTTCATTCCTTCGAATAGTTCACCCGCAAATTTTGCATTACCCAGTAAGTGGTCATCCAGAAAATAAAGATGTCGGCCAGGCAGTCTGTCGATCTCGGCTAGAGCGTCATCCACCACTTGTGTGTAAAAGCTCCGGCCCCCTTCAAAGAATGCGTCTTTGTAGCAAAAGTTACAATGGTGGGGACAACCCCTTGTGACCACGATGGAATTAGGCACCAGGTATTTGCTTCGTTTGATGAGGTCCCTTCTGATTGGCGGGATT
>NZ_JSYF01000576.1:0-4027 GCF_054824225.1 Pontibacter sp. HJ8 | reverse complement strand
GTCTCCTTTTTTGTAATCGATGCAGGCCTCGTATTTGCCCGGAGTTTCGATGTAGCGCAACGCCTGCGTTGCCCCGACTTCTGATGTAAAGAAACCCAGCATGGTCAGCTCTTTCATCATCCGGAAATAATGGCTTGGCTGCTCAGGCTTCTTTTCGGTCATGTACTTTTTCTGTTCGGCATCCAGTCCAGTCAGCAGGGCGGTGCGTTGCGCGGCGTCCAGCTTCATAAACTTTTTGTCAAACTTCTTGGTACTTGCATCGTCCAGTTTTTTGAGTCCGTCCAGGAAAACCTCCTGGTCCTCTTTCTTGTAACAGTCCTGCACCATGACAGCCATGAAGGCGCCTACGTTGGCTGCCTTGGCCCCCGGTGTGCTGGTAGCAGGAAGGATCGTTTCGCCTACCTCATCCAGCACCGCCACCTGGTCCTGGTCAAACAGATTGTTCACCTTCGTGGGCTTGGATGTACAGGACACCAGCAGTTCGGCACTTACGACAGCACCGCCCAATATCCAGCCTACCGCTGAAATGGCTTCTCTTCTATTCATAGATTATAGTTTACAGATAATCAACAGTTAAAATGAATCGCTTCTATACTTACTTCATGCGAAAGCTTATACCTGCCGCGTCAGACTTTTAAGGTATAGCCGTTGCGGTATTCGCGTTTGACAAACTGGTTCACGTCATCAAAGTTGGTGACCCGCATGTTCTGGTTATCCCACACCAGTTTGATATTGCGGCCCGGATAGTCAAAGTCCCCGCCGTTCGCTTTGGGCTTGCGTATATCGTGGCCCCGGATCGCGAGGTTCGCCATCAGCAAGGCTTCTGTCAAAGGCCCTGCGATCTCAAACGGGGAACTCAGCTCCTTTTTGCCAGGACCGGCAATACAGGCTTCCACCCACTGGTTGTAGTGGCCTCCTGCGCTTCCAGGTACACGGGCAATTCTCTGTGGTACTTTTACCTCCGCCGTACGGGAAGTAGGCAGCAGCTGCGGATTCTCGGAATACGTGCCCGCCATCATTTTGCCTTTGGTGCCGACGAACAACACCCCGTTGCCCCCATCCCCGAATACCTCGTTCGGCCCCAGCTCTTCCGGGCGCGGCGGCTGTATGCCACCGTCCATCCAGTGCAGAGTCACGGGTCCATCTGTCTTTTTTGTTTTGGGAAAATTCAGCGTGACATGGCTCGATGGCGGACAGCTCTCCGGGAAATAGCCCCGCTGGAATTCGTCCACATACACACTGCCGACACTGGCCTGCACATCATTGGCATACTGCAAACCCAGTACGCTGAAAGGTGCATCGACCAGGTGACAGCCCATGTCTCCGAGGGCGCCCGTACCATAGTCCCACCAGCCCCGCCAGTTAAACGGCACCAGCTTTTCGACATAATCTTTGTACGGGGCCGTCCCCAGCCACAGGTCCCAGTTCAGTTCTTTGGGCACTTGCGCTTTGGCTGCAGGCCAGGGTATACCTTGTGGCCAGACAGGACGGTTGGTCCAGGCGTAGACGGTATGCACATTTCCGATCGCGCCGCCATCGTACCACTCGCGCAGCTGGCGGATACCATCTCCGGAGGCACCCTGGTTTCCCATCTGCGTAACCACCTTGTAGCGTTTGGCGGCATCGGTGAGTACCCGGGCCTCGTAAATGTCATGGGTCAGGGGCTTTTGCACATAGACATGCTTGCCCATCTGCATGGCAGCCAGGGCAACGACCGCATGGTTATGATCCGGAGTCGAAACCGTGACAGCGTCAAATTTCTTGCCTTGCTTATCGAAGAGTTCACGCCAGTCTTTGTAGTACTTAGCTTTGGGGAATAGTTCAACGGCTTTGGCCGCCCTTCTGTCATCCACATCGCACAGGTAACCGATGCTAGCCTTGCCACTTTGGAATACACCATTCACGTCATTGAATCCCATACCGCCTACACCGATACCAGCTACGATCAGCCGGTCGCTGGGCGCCAGAAAGCCTTTGCCACCCAGCACATGCCGGGGCACGATCATAAAGCCCGCAGCAGCCAGCGCACCGGCCTTCAGAAAATTGCGGCGGGACTCGTTGGGAGAAGCAGTAGTGGATTCCTTTTCAGCCATGACTTGCAAAGATTAGGGGTTATACAAACACTGACAGTTTTCTCAAAGGTATGCTACTTATATGTTCTGTTTTTTCAGTTCACTCACGGCATGGTCTACGGCCCGGGCAGTCATCGCCATGTAGGTCAGGGAAGGGTTCTGGCAACCACCGGATGCCATGAAGGAGCCGTCGGTCACATATACGTTTTTAGCGTCCCATACCTGGTTGAATCCATTCAGCACCGAGGTCTTCGGATCTCTTCCCATACGCGCCGTGCCCATTTCATGGATGCCCTGCCCCATGGCATAACCGGCATCGAACGTTTTCACGTCTTTTAACCCGGCCTTCTCCAGCATTTCCTTTGCGTCTTCGGCCATGTCCTTGCGCATTTTGGTTTCATTGTCTTTTATTTCGCAGTCAATGTCCAATACCGGCAGTCCCCACTTGTCCTTCTTTTCCCGGTTGAGCGTTACCTTGTTCTCATGATAAGGCAGGATCTCACCGAAAGCCGTGATGCCCATGTTCCAGCCCCCCGGTTCACAGAGCGCGTCCTTCAGTTCACCTCCGATGTTCATCTCGGCGATCTCGCGGCTCCAACCTTCTCTGCCTGCTCCCCCCTGGTAGCCAAAGCCACGGATATAGTCCCGTTTCTCGCCGTCCAGGTTGCGGAATCGTGGAATGTAGATGCCATTCGGACGCCGGCCATAGTAATACTTATCTTCATATCCTTCTGCCCTGCCCGAAGCTCCGATACGGAAATGGTGGTCCATCAGGTTATGACCGAGCACACCACTGCTGCTTCCGAGCCCGCCTTCCCATACATCCGTAGCTGAGTTCATCAGCACCCAGGTAGAGTTGAGCGTGGAGGCATTCAGGAAAACCACTTTGGCCAGGTACTCATACGTTTGGTTGGTCTCCGCATCCAGTACTTCCACCCCTTTTGCCTTTTTGGTGTCCTTGTCATAGAGGATCTTGGTCACGATGGAGAAAGGACGGAGCGTCAGATTGCCGGTAGCCATGGCTGCCGGCAGCGTAGCAGATTGTGTACTGAAATAGGCACCGTACGGGCAGCCCAGCCAACACTTGTTGCGGTACTGGCAGTTGGCCCTGTTTTCTTTCGGTTGGGTGATGTTCGCCACACGCCCGATGATCATATGGCGGTTGCCTTTGTAATGTGATTTCAGGCGGGCCGCTACGTCCTTCTCCACGCAGTTCATCTCCATCGGAGGCATGAAATCCCCGTCTGGCAGGTGTGGTATACCATCCCTGGAGCCACTGATGCCGGCAAACTTTTCGACGTAGCTGTACCAGGGCGCAATGTCCTTGTAGCGGATCGGCCAATCTGTCCCGATACCATCCTTGGCATTGGCTTCAAAGTCAATATCGGCTAGCCGGTAGCTTTGGCGGCCCCACATAAGCGAGCGGCCTCCTACCTGGTAGCCCCGGAACCAGTCAAAACGCTTGGTTTCGGTATAGGGGCTTTCTTTTTCATTCACCCAGAAGTTCAGGTTCATTTCGTTGAGCGGGTAGTCCCGTTTCAGAACCGGATAGTTTTCTATCATCTCCTGCGTGCGGCCACCCCTGTGCGGAAAATCCCAGGGATGTTTCGTAGCGTTTACGTAGTCCTTTACATGTTCTATGTTCTTGCCACGTTCCAGCAATATCGTCTTCAATCCTTTTTCAGTGAGTTCCTTGGCAGCCCAGCCACCCGAGATTCCTGATCCGATGACAATTGCATCATAAACATTTTCAGCCATAACAAGATATAATTAGCTTTTAAGTAGATATCAAATTTCAATCCTATGGCTGTCATGCAGCAACAGGTAAAATGATGGTAAAGACAAGCGGGAATTGAAAGATTAATGATATCTTTTTTGAATTAAAAAAGCAAATTCCAGATACGAATAATCAACTATACCAGCATCCGCAGATGTATTTGCCATCTTCTAAAATA
>NZ_JSYF01000575.1:0-1003 GCF_054824225.1 Pontibacter sp. HJ8 | reverse complement strand
CGAAACTACCGGAACATTGACTCGCTGGACAAGGCAGCCCGGTATATCCGAAGTGAGCTGGAGAAGCTTGACTGTGAGGTAACAGAGCAGCCTTTTAAGGTAGATGGCAGGACGTATAAGAATATTAGAGCATTATTCGGGGGCAGCAACGGGCAGGAGCGCCTCGTGGTGGGGGCCCACTACGATGTATGCGGCGACCAGCCCGGCGCCGACGACAATGCCAGCGGTGTGGCCGGCCTGCTCGAGACTGCCCGCTTGCTCCATGAACAGAAGCCATCCCTGAAAAGCCCCATCGAACTGGTAGCTTATTGCCTGGAAGAACCCCCTTTCTTTGCCAGCGAAGACATGGGCAGTGCTGTACATGCCAAATTGCTGCACAAACAAGGCGTCCAGGTAAAGGCCATGGTGTGCTATGAGATGATCGGCTACTTCTCGGATGAGCCCCATTCACAGAAATTCCCGGATCAGGAACTGGCCAGGCACTACCCGCATACTGGTAACTTTATCGTCGTAGTGGGCAAAACCGGGCAGGAAGTGTATACCCGGCAGGTGCGGGACCTGATGCGAGCGCATACTACTATCGATGTGCAGTCCGTGAATTTGCCAGCCAGCTATGGTCTGGCCGGTCTCTCCGACCACCGCAACTACTGGACCTATGGCATCAACGCCGTCATGATCAACGACTCCTCTTTTCTCCGCAACCCCCATTACCACCAGACCAGCGACACCATCGATACACTGGACTTCGACAGGATGACGGAAGTGGTGAAAGGCGTGTATGGTGCTATCATCCAGTTATAAAAATTAAACGCCTATACCTGTGTGATTCAGGCATTATTCTACTGGAGATTTACCTGCTCCTAGGTATAGGAAAAGCCCCAGGTTCATATATATCTCCCCGCTGGTGCGAGCTTGTAGCTCGTACCTTCAGTGTATTTTGCTTCATCAGGATCCAACCTGGTATTGTTTCATTGCTTCACCTGCCGGTGGGGCCTCACTTTTC
>NZ_JSYF01000574.1:0-376 GCF_054824225.1 Pontibacter sp. HJ8 | reverse complement strand
CCGCAGCGAAAGCAGGGACAGAAAGCCTTACGATGATCGCCGTGAAGGCAGTGAACGAAAATCCTTTGGAGCTGACCGTCGTGAAGATGGAGAACGCCGCAGCTTTGGCGGTGAACGTCGCGAAGGTGGAGAGAGAAAATCTTTTGGCGGGGATCGTCGTGAAGGAGGTGAAAGAAGATCCTTCGGTGCGGGAAGAAGCGAGGGTGGTGAACGCCGTTCATTCGGTGGAAGCCGGAGCGAAGAAGGTGAACGCAAATCATTTGGCGGCGACAGAAGAGAAGGCGGAGAACGCCGTTCTTACGGATCCGACAGAAGTGAAGGAGGCGAGCGCCGCTCTTATGGCAGTGACCGCAGAGAAGGTGGCGAGCGCAAACCA
>NZ_JSYF01000573.1:0-2715 GCF_054824225.1 Pontibacter sp. HJ8 | reverse complement strand
CTGGACAAGATCGAGGCACTGTACGAAAAGTACCGAGGGACCAAAGACGAAGCAGCCCGCAAGAAAATCTATCACCAGATCGACTCCGTTTCGGGTGTGGCTGCCAAATATGCGGTGGCCAACGAGTATGACAAGATCCTGAGCGCGATCGGTGCCAAAGGAACCAACGCCTATACCTGGGTAGACCAGACGGTGTATACCAACGACATCCCAAGCAACCAGTTGGAGCGCTGGGTAGCACTGGAGGCTGATCGCTTCGGCGACATGGTACCCCGCATTTTCCACACCGAGCTGGAAGCGGTGTACGAAGAGAAGAACCGCACGCTGGACAGCGACGGCCGCAAAGTAGCTGAAGTGATCAACACGGCACTTTTCCCGACGCACCAGTACGGCACGCAAACCACCATCGGCACGATCGAGCACCTCAAGAATCCGTCGATAACGGAGATCAAGAAGTATTACAAGGCGTATTATGTGCCGAACAACATGGCCATCGCGCTGAGCGGTGACATCGACTTTGATCAGACTATCCGTTTGATCGATGCGGAGTTTGGCAAACTGGAGAAAAAACCGCTGCCGGAGTTTAAGGTAGCGCAGGAGCAGCCGATTCAGCAGCCGATTGTGCGGGAAGTACTGGGACCGGATGCCGAGAACGTGTCCGTTTCCTACCGTTTCCCGGGCATCAACAGCCGCGAGGCGCTGGTGCTGCAGATGATCAGCAACATCCTCTACAACGGGCAGGCCGGCCTCATCGACCTGAACCTGAACCAGCAACAGAAAGTTTTGCAGGCCTACGCCTACGACACGCCGATGAAAGACTATTCTACTTTCCGGGTAGGTGGTGCGCCACGCCAGGGCCAGACGCTGGACCAGGTAAAGGACATGCTGCTGGCGCAGGTAGAGCTGGTGAAGCAGGGCAAGTTCGAAGACTGGGTGATTCCGGCGATCGTGAACAACAACAAGATCAGCCTGATGGAAGCCTACGAAGACAACAGCAACCGCGCCGATGCCTTTGTGAGTGCCTTTATCTACGGGATGGACTGGAAAGATTATGTGAACCGTCCGAATGAATTTGCCAAGATCACCAAGCAGGAAGTAATGGACGTTGCCAACAAATACCTGGGAAACAACTACGTGCTGGCCTATAAGCGTACGGGCAAAGACCCGAATGCGCAGAAAGTGGAGAAGCCGGTTATCACGCCGGTAGCTGTTAACCGCGACGTGCAGTCGGCTTACTACAAAGCGTTCATGGCAAAAGAGGCCTCTCCCCTGGAGCCGGTATTTGTGAATTACAAAGAAGACATCAAGGAATCGAAACTGAAGAGCAACATCCCGCTGCTCTCTACCCAGAACAAGGAAAACAGCCTGTTTCAGCTCTACTACATCCTGGACATGGGCACCAACAACGACCCGAAACTGGGTATGGCGGTGAATTACCTTAAGTACCTAGGCAACGACAAGTATACGGCCGAAGAACTGAAGAAAGAATTCTACAAGCTGGGCACTTCGTTCAACGTGTTTTCTTCCGGCGACCAGGTCTATGTGAGCCTGACCGGTCTGGACGAGAATTTTGAAAAAGGCCTGGCCCTGTTCGAGAGCCTGCTGCAAAGCCCGAAAGCCGACAAAGAGGCACTGGACAACATGGTAGCCGGTATCCTGAAAGCCCGCAGCGACGCCAAAAAGAACAAAAGCGTGATCCTGAACCAGGCGATGGTGAACTATGCCAAGTATGGCGCCAAGAACCCATTCACGACGATCCTATCAGAAAAAGAGCTGAAGGCCGTGAAGCCGCAGGAACTGGTCAGCCTCATCAAGAGCATCCCGACCTACGAGCACCGCGTGTTATACTATGGCCCACGTGATTCAGGCAACCTGGTTACTGCCCTGAATGCCGGCCATAACGTACCGGCTACGCTGAAACCAACTCCGGCCGAGAAAATATATCCGGAACTGGACATCAAGCAGCCGATGGTATACTGGGCAGACTACGACATGGTGCAGGCCGAACTGCTGTTCCTGAGCAAATCGGTACCCTATACCGCCGACATCGTGCCGGTTGTGCGCATGTACAACGAGTACATGGGCGGCATCGTGTTCCAGGAGCTACGCGAATCGAAGGCACTGGCTTACTCTACGTACTCGTTCTACAGCCCGGCCAGCAAGAAGAACCGCTCCAACTACCTGCAATCCTACATCGGCGCACAGTCTGATAAGCTGCCGGAAGCGATGGTAGGTATGCAGGAACTACTCAATAACATGCCGCTGGCCGACGCCAACTTCGAAAATGCAAAAGCTTCGTTGCGTAATAGCATTTCGTCCGAGCGCATCACCAAGTCTGACATTCTGTTCGATTACGAGCGCGCCAAGCGCCTGGGCGTCGAGCACGATATCCGCGAAGACGTGTACAAGAGTGCAAACAGCATGACCTTCGACCAGATGAAGGAGTTCCAGCAGAAGTATATCAAGAACCAGCCACAGGCCATCCTGGTGATCGGCTCGAAAGACCGGCTGAACTTCAAAGAACTGGCCAAGTATGGCAAAGTAAAACAGCTGAGCCTGAAGGAGATTTTCGGGTACTAGTGTAGAGACGTTAGACAAAACAAAAGCGGCAGCCAGGTATGGCTGCCGCTTTTGTTTTATATTAAAGTCTAATTCAAGAAGAGAATTCTCCCCTTGAGGGGAGCTAGAGGGGTGTTGACAGTAGCTATGAAACAA
>NZ_JSYF01000572.1:0-1124 GCF_054824225.1 Pontibacter sp. HJ8 | reverse complement strand
AATGCCATACGATATCACCACACCTGGGAATCCCGGCCAGCCCAGGTAGAAGCCGCTGACCAGGGCTACAAAGGTAGTCGGCGTCAAGGCCAGCGACATGGTAATGGAGATCACGGTAAAGTATAGGAGCATCTGCACCCAACTCAGATTCTGCAGCAGGCCCTCATACTGGTACAGAAAAATGGCCAGGGTGGAGCTCACCACAATCGGCACCACGACCAACAGCAACATAGAGACAAACGAAGAAGCATTTTCCCGTATAAAAGTCCGCAGCATGGACAATTTAAGCATGGACAGAAAGTTTAAGGATGTACGATAAACGGTATTCAACTGAATATAGCCGGAAGTGAGGCTTTTGTTTGTAAACCAACCCGCTGTTTTAGAAAGCAGGAGTACCATTCATCTGCTTAAGAAGTAAATTTAGTAACTTGCAGCATACCATTTATACCTAAAAAATATAACGTATGAAATTCGGAACAAAAGCTATACATGCTGGTGTGGAGCCAGACCCAACGACAGGCGCCATCATGACGCCTATTTACCAGACCTCTACTTACGTGCAAAAGTCGCCGGGCGACCATAAAGGATACGAGTACTCCCGTACCCACAACCCAACCCGCACGGCGCTGCAGAACGCCCTGGCGGAGCTGGAGAACGGCAAGCACGGGCTTTGCTTTGCTTCAGGTATGGCGGCCATCGATACCATCATCAAAATGCTGAAGCCGGGCGATGAAGTTATTTCGACCAACGACTTATACGGTGGCAGCTACCGCATCTTCACCAAGATATTCGCCAACTACGGCCTCAAGTTTCACTTTACGGACATGAGCGACCTGAGCAAAGTGGAGGCGCTGGTGAATGAGAACACGCGCATGATCTGGGTGGAGACGCCTACCAACCCGCTGCTCAACATCATTGACATCAAAGGCTGCGCGGCCATCGCCAAAAAGCACAACCTGCTTCTGGTAGCCGACAACACCTTTGCCACGCCATACCTGCAAACGCCCCTTGACCTGGGCGCTGACATCGTGATGCACTCGCTCACTAAGTACATGGCCGGACACTCGGACGTAGTAATGGGCGCCGTGGTTGTGAAGGATGATGAACTGCACGAGAAGCTTGCC
>NZ_JSYF01000076.1:0-7903 GCF_054824225.1 Pontibacter sp. HJ8 | reverse complement strand
GCCCCATTGATTACAAAGGAGCCTTTTTCAGTCATGTATGGTATGTTTCCTAAGAAAACCTCTTGCTCGATTGTCTCAAAGTCCTCGTTATCCTCATCATTACAGATCAGGCGAAGTTTAGCTTTAAGCGGAACCGAATAAGTAAGACCTCGGTCAATACACTCATCTACTGAGTATTTTGGCGGGTCGATATGGTAGTCGATAAATTCGAGTACGAAGTTCTCTCGTGAATCAGAAATCGGAAAGTTCTCAGCGAACACCTTGAACAAACCCTCCTGAGCCCTATTCTCAGCTGGAGTCTCCAACTGGAAGAAGTCCTGGAATGACTGTAACTGAACATCCAGGAAGTCAGGGTAGTCAATAACCGGATTTATAGAGGCAAAATTGATTCGCTCTGTCGTTTTATTCTTAGCCAAAGCCTTGGAATTTTAACGTTTACAATATGATTCCAGCACATAGCTACTAAAACAGCCACGTGCAAAAAAAGGATCCATTTTATGAATCCGTGTACAAACAGGAAAAGACCTGACGAAACTGCCAGGTCTACCTGTTATCGGTATGTTGGTAAGTGAGATTATTTAACCTCTACTTCAGCACCAGCTTCTTCCAAAGATTTCTTCAGTGATTCAGCTTCGTTCTTGTCAACACCTTCTTTAAGGGCTTTAGGAGCGCCGTCTACCAGTTCTTTAGCTTCTTTCAAGCCAAGACCAGTAAGTTCTTTTACAAGCTTAACAACTGCTAGTTTAGATGCACCTGCTGACTTAAGAATTACGTCAAAAGAAGTTTTTTCTTCTGCAGCAGCTCCGCCTTCAGCAGCACCACCACCAGCCATCATTACTGGAGCAGCAGCAGCTGGCTCAATACCATACTCGTCCTTAAGAATTGTAGCTAGTTCATTAACTTCTTTCACAGTTAAGTTTACTAACTGCTCAGCGAATGCTTTCAAATCTGCCATTTTATTGAAATTAAAAGTTACTTATTGATTACGTTTTTATATTTATTCTTTTTCAGATAAGGTCTTCAGGATACCTGCCAGTTTGCCGCCGCTGCTCTGTAGAGCAGAAACCACATTCTTAGCCGGAGACTGAAGCAAGCCGATGATATCACCGATAAGCTCATTCTTAGACTTGATGCTTGCCAGTGCGTCCAGCTGGTTCTCACCAACGTAGATACCGCCATCGATATAGGCGCCCTTCAACAATGGAAGTGTGCTACCCTTCTTTCTGAAGTCTTTCAGAAGCTTACCAGGAGCATTGCCTGACTCTGCAGAAAACACGATTCCAGATGAACCTTTCAATACGCCTTCAAGATCCGTAGTGTCTGCTTCTAGTGTATCAAGTGCTTTCTTAATGAAAGTGTTCTTATAAACCTTGTACTCCAGGCCTCTATCATAGGCCATTCTCCTGAACTGGTTGATGCTCGCTACGGTCATCGTAGAAGCGTCAGTGATATAGAAATAGTTAGTGTTGGCTAACTTCTCGCTCAGGTCTTTTACAATTATCTCTTTTTCTTCCCTGGTCATGTTCTTAGATAGTTGCGTTCTTGTCTACGATTACGGCCGGGCTCATTGTGCTTGACAATGTGATGCTTCTGATGTAAGTACCCTTAGCTGAAGATGGCTTCAAACGGTTCAGTGTAGCGATCACTTCTGCTGCGTTAGCAGCAAGCTGATCCGGAGAGAAAGAAACCTTTCCTACACTTGTATGTATGATACCATATTTGTCAACTTTGAAGTCGATCTTACCGGCTTTAACTTCTTTAACAGCCTTAGCTACATCTTGCGTAACAGTACCAGACTTTGGGTTTGGCATCAGGTTACGGGGACCTAAGATTCTACCTAGACGGCCAACTTTGGCCATAACTGCCGGCATGGTGATGATCACATCAACATCTGTCCAGCCTTTTTCAATTTTCTGGATATAATCATCAAGACCTACATAGTCAGCTCCAGCTTCTCTAGCTTCCTGCTCTTTGTCTGGAGTAACAAGTGCCAGTACTTTGACATCTTTACCTGTACCATGCGGCAGGGTAACGATACCACGTACCATTTGGTCGGCTTTGCGAGGGTCAACGCCTAAGCGTACATCGATATCAACAGAGGCATCAAACTTTGTGAAGGTGATCTCCTTTACAACTGAAGCCGCATCTGTTAAAGAATACTCTTTTGTAAGGTCAGCTTTTTCTAAAGCTGCTTTCCTTTTCTTTGAAATCTTCGCCATTATCCTTTAACTCTAATTATTCGTTCCACGGAGCGTTACCCGATACTGTAATACCCATGCTTCTTGCTGTACCAGCTACCATTTTCATGGCTGCTTCCAGTTTGAATGCATTTAAGTCAGGCATTTTCAGTTCTGCAATCTCTCTAACCTGATCCCATGTAACTGAACCTACTTTGTTACGGTTAGGCTCTTTTGAACCTCCCTTAATTTTAGCAGCATCCATTAACAATACCGGAGCAGGGGGCGTCTTAATAACGAAGTCGAAGGACTTATCTGCGTATATTGTAATCAACACTGGTAACACTTGTCCTGGCTTATCCTGGGTTCTTGCATTAAACTGCTTGCAAAATTCCATGATGTTAAGACCTTTAGAACCAAGTGCAGGTCCAATCGGTGGCGATGGATTCGCGGCACCTCCCTTTACCTGAAGTTTCAGGTAACCTTTTATTTCCTTTGCCATTATATGTATTTACTACGATTCTTTTTCTACTTGCATGTAATTCAGCTCAACCGGTGTGTTTCTTCCAAAGATCTTCACCATAACGTTAAGCTTCTTACGCTCTTCAAATATCTCCTCCACAGTACCTGAGAACCCACTGAAAGGACCATCCATCACTTTCACCGACTCTCCTACCAGGAATGGCGTATCGAGCACTTCTGTTTGTTCTTCTGCCTCGTCAACAGTACCCAGAATTCTGTTTACTTCTGCCTGGCGCAAAGGAACAGGTTTTTTATTCTGACCACCTTCGTTAGAACCTAGGAATCCGATCACACCTGGTGTACTGATGATAATGTGTTCTGCCTCACCATGTGAGAGGTCGGCGTGAACCAGTACATATCCAGGAAAGAAGTTCCGTTCTCTGATCTTCTTCTTGCCTCCCCGCATCTCATATACCTTTTCTGCAGGTATCAATACTTGAGGGACGTATTCTTCCAGGTTTTGCCTTACTATTTCGTTCTCCAGGTAAGCTTTGGCCTTCTTTTCCTGTCCGCTTACTGCTCGAACTACATACCATTTTAAATCAGCCATTGCTTTTTCTTAAAACTGGTTGTAAAACCAAGACAGGCTTGCATCAAAAACAAAGTCCATGGCACCGACAACCAATGCAAATATCAAAGAGCCTATCAATACCAATACAGAGCTATTCTGTAGTTCAGAATAAGATGGCCATGAGACTTTGTTTCTCATTTCCTCTACTGTCTCGTCTATATAGCCTTTTACTTTGCTCATCGCCTTCGCTTTAACAGATTTAAATTGCACGGGTGGAGAGACTCGAACTCCCAGCCAATGGTTTTGGAGACCACTACTCTACCAATTGAGCTACACCCGTAAAAAAATGCACACCAATTTGAATTGGAGTGCAAATGTATTTAAAAACTATATTAAAAACAAACCCGTCCCTGAAATATTTCCAGAAACGGGCTTGCTAGTATAGTATTAGTCAAGGATTTCAGTTACCTGGCCGGCACCTACAGTTCTACCACCTTCACGGATAGCGAAACGTAGACCTTTCTCCATAGCTACTTTGTTGATCAGGTTTACCTCGATAGTGATGTTATCACCAGGCATAACCATCTCTACTCCTTCTGGAAGCATGATCTCACCAGTAACGTCTGTCGTTCTGAAGTAGAACTGTGGACGGTACTTGTTGAAGAATGGCGTGTGACGTCCACCTTCTTCTTTAGAAAGAACGTAAACTTCAGCCTTGAACTTCGTGTGTGGCTTCACTGAACCTGGCTTACAGATAACCATACCACGACGGATATCAGTTTTCTCTATACCACGCAGCAACAGACCTACGTTGTCACCAGCTTCACCTCTGTCAAGGATCTTACGGAACATCTCAACACCAGTAACTACTGACTTCAGGTTCTCAGCACCCATACCCAGGATCTCAACCTGCTCACCAGAGTTGATTACACCACGCTCGATACGGCCTGTAGCAACAGTACCACGACCAGTGATTGAGAACACGTCCTCAACTGGCATCAGGAATGGAAGGTCAGTCAGACGAGCTGGAATTGGAATCCAGCTATCAACTGCATCCATAAGCGCTTCGATAGTACCTACCCACTTCGCGTCGCCGTTCAGGCCACCAAGAGCAGAACCCTGGATTACCGGAATGTTGTCGCCGTCGAAATCGTAGAAAGAAAGAAGCTCACGGATTTCCATCTCAACAAGCTCAAGAAGCTCTGGATCGTCTACCATGTCCACTTTGTTCATGAATACTACCAGCTGAGGAACACCTACCTGACGAGCAAGAAGGATGTGCTCACGAGTTTGTGGCATTGGTCCGTCAGTTGCAGCAACTACCAGGATAGCACCGTCCATCTGGGCAGCACCAGTAACCATGTTCTTCACGTAGTCAGCGTGACCTGGGCAGTCAACGTGTGCATAGTGACGGTTCTCTGTTGCGTATTCAACGTGAGAAGTATTGATAGTAATACCTCTTTCTTTTTCTTCTGGAGCGTTATCGATAGAAGAGAAGTCTCTCATCTTAGCCAGACCTTTGTTTGCCAATACCTGCGTAATGGCAGCAGTCAAGGTTGTTTTGCCGTGGTCAACGTGACCGATTGTACCGATGTTTACGTGCGGTTTGGAACGGTCAAATGTTTCTTTAGCCATTGTATGATATTAAATTAAGGATAAAACGTTTAAAGTTATGTTGCGCTTTCTTTACACGTAACGGGCTTTGAGCCAACGATGGGAATTGAACCCACGACCCCTTCCTTACCAAGGAAGTACTCTACCCCTGAGCTACGTCGGCATTTTACCATCACTTGTCTTAAAAATGAGCTTATACTAAAAAGGAAATCCATCTACATGAAATTCCTTTTAAATGAACCCGTAAAGACAAGCAGCACGTTATTTGCAATTGAGCGGGAGACGAGGGTCGAACTCGCGGCCTATAGCTTGGAAGGCTATCGCTCTACCAACTGAGCTACTCCCGCTTCAAATTTCACTAAACCAAAACACGTGGTTACTAATGTGGGGAGAGCAGGATTCGAACCTGCGAAAGTTTACACTAACGGAGTTACAGTCCGTTCCATTTGGCCGCTCTGGAATCTCCCCAAAATACACACTGGACTGACTTTTTCAGTCTTTCTTAGCACCTCAGAAGTGGCTTCTGAACCACCTCCTTGTTCTAAGGAGATGCAAAATTAAGCGCTTTTTCTTTAGAGTCAAATATTCTCCGAAAAATTCTCAACTTTTTTTCTCCAGCCTATAGTGAAAGCTGATTGTAGAGCTCCAGCAGCCTTTTATCCTTTTCATTTTGCCTGATCTCTTTGAGCAACTCAACGATCTCGGGCCGCTCGGACATCACCATCAGCGTCTGGAAGGCCGCCATCCGCACATAATACAGACTGTGATGCTGTGCAAGATCAGCCAGCAAGGCCGTGGCTTCAGGTGTATTGGCTTCACTGTTCCCAGCCAGAAAGGCGCCAAAGCTCTGCAGCAGGTAGAACAACCCGCTTCCTTTGGTTTGCTTTGCCTGCTTCATGAACCAGGTATACTTCTCCGGTCCTCCCTCTACGGCATAGAAAGATGCCAGTGCCAGCACCACCTCTTCGTTTTTCTCCTTCTCAAAAAATGCCAGCTTGGCTTCGACATCCGGGGCATCAGTTCCGGCATAAGAAAGTATACCTGCGGCGACTACTTTATAGGAGCTATCCCGCATGGCCCGTTCATACAAGGCCCTGTACTTATCTCCTCCCCAGCCAGAGAGTGCCAGTATCGCTCCGGCTTTCACATCGCCTTTTTTGTCCTGTTGCGCCAATTTCCTTACCTGCGCTTCATAAGCTGCTGCCTCTCCCCCTTTCAGCTGCCCGACAGCGTCCAGGGCTGCACTGCGGATATACCAGAAATTATCATTCAAAGCCGTTTGCAGGACTTTGGTTACTTCCGGGCTTTTAAGGTCTTTGGCAAGCGTTTCCAGGGCTTCGAGCTTAGCTCCGAATTGATTGGTGTGATTGAATTGGTATACCAGCTCTGCCTTGGTTTTGGTATGATCTACAGTACCTAATAACTGCTGCTCGCTATCGAATAACACCAACTCGGGCTGTGCGGATACCGGAATGGTAAAGGTCTGGCTGGCTTTCGTGATTTCGATCGGGTGCTCGGTGCGCTTTCCATTTTCCCATACAGCCACGTTCAGGGGCAGGCGGTAAACGGGCGCGTATAGAGTATCCTGCTGCTGTGTTACCTGCAGGCTGAGCTGGCCATTCTGATAGGTATGCGTTACTTTCAGTTCCGGGTGGCCGGCGCTCAGGAACCACTGGTCAAAGAACCACATCAGGTCTTCGCCGGTCACGTCTTCAAAAGCCATCCGCAGTTCGGCCACCTCCACGTCCGTATACTTGTGGAGCGTGAGGTAGCGGTTGAGGGAAGCAAAGAAAGCTTCATCCCCTACATGCTTGCGCAGCATGTGCAGCACCCGTCCGCCCTTTGCATACGAGTGGCTGTCGAACATGTCTTCGCGGTCGCCATAACGGTAACGGATCAGCGGCTCGCGCTTCGTCTGGGCTTCCTCCAGGTACTGCTCCAGTTCATCCATCTGCAGGTATGCCGCTTCATCAGCGCCAAATTTATGCTCTGCCCACAGGTATTCGGAATAGTTGGCAAAGGCCTCGTTGAGGGGCAGGTTGGCCCAGGACTCTGTGGTCACGTAGTCGCCGAACCACTGGTGAAAGAGCTCATGGGCGATAATATTGTCCCAATTCTTATCCAGCAGTTCCCGCTCGTTCAGCTGCAGATCCTCCATAAAGGTAGAGGCCGTTGTGTTTTCCATAGCGCCGGAAACAAAATCGCGTACCACCACCTGCGAGTACTTGGACCAGGGATAGTCCACCCCCAGTTTTTTGGAGAAGAACTCCATCATCTCCGGGGTGTTGCCAAATATCTTTTTGGCAGTGCCTTTGTAGGCTGGCTCCACATAATAATTTACCTCCAGGTTACGCCACTTATCATTTACCACGGCATACTCCCCTATGGCCATCATGGCCAGGTAAGGTGCGTGCGGCTGTTCCATCTTCCAGTAGTCGGTCTTGGTGCCGTCCGCGTTTTTGCGCGAGTACACGAATGTGCCGTTGGAAAGGGTGGTGAATTTCGGGTCCACGTTGATGTAGATCTCCTGCGTCATGCGCTCGTTTGGCGAATCAATGGTCGGGAACCAGGCCGAGTTCGCTTCGGTTTCGCCCTGCGTCCAGATCTGGCGCGGTTTGCCGGCTTCTGCGCCGATCGGGTTGATGAAGTAGAGTCCTTTGTCCTGCGTGATGGCATCGCTGCCGCCCTGGGCCAGTTCGTTTGGCTTGGCGGTATAGTCTATCTCAATAATATATTTTTCGTTCCGGGTATAGGCCTTGTCCAGGGTGATGGCCAGCTTCATGCCATCGTAGGTATACTTCAGTTCTTTCGCATCAAAACCATTCATCAGGTTAACGCTGTGTATGTCGAAGCCTTTGGCATCCAGCACGAGCGTTTGCTGCGGATAAAAGTAAGGCTTCAGCGTCAGCTCCGCTATACCATGCAGGTACTGCTTGTCCCAGTCGAAACTAACACGCATTTTGGTGTGCAGCAGGTCATGAACTTTGGTTCTGGAGGGATTGAAGGCATGGTTTTTCGGAGCCCACACGGGTGCCTCAGTTGCCGCTGCCGTGGTCTGACCGTTGGCAGGCACCGCCTT
>NZ_JSYF01000571.1:0-3031 GCF_054824225.1 Pontibacter sp. HJ8 | reverse complement strand
TCTTACTTTCTCTCATTATGAGCAAGTACCACAAAACCTGGCAGATGGCATCATCGCAAAATTAAAAGGAACTGCAGCTAAATAGTAGAATAAGATAATGAATCAGAAAATAAGAATAAAGCTAAAGTCTTACGACCACAACCTGGTAGACAAATCTTCTGAGAAGATTGTTAAAGCTGTAAAGGCTACTGGAGCGATCGTAAGCGGTCCAATTCCTCTTCCAACAGAGAAGGATAAGTTCACCGTACTGCGTTCACCACACGTTAACAAGAAGTCACGTGAGCAGTTTCAACTTTGCACCTACAAGCGCCTGGTTGATATCTACTCAACTAGCTCTAAAACAGTTGATGCACTGATGAAGCTTGAGCTTCCAAGTGGTGTTGATGTTGAGATTAAAGTTTGATAAAAACTGAATCGAAAATAAAAAGAGAACCCTCGGGTTCTCTTTTTTTATGTGCTGATTAATAATATTTTACAGAAAGGTTGTTAAACAAATGTAAAATTTATTAACTTTGCACTCCCTTAGCAAAAGCTGAGGGCTAAAATTATTATATCCATCTTTTAAAAAACAAGTTGAATGCCTGGAATTATCGGTAAAAAAATCGGAATGACAAGCCTCTTCACTGCAGATGGTAAATACACTCCTGTTACGCTTATTCAAGCTGGCCCATGTGTAGTTACTCAGGTGAAGACGGTTGAGACTGATGGCTATGCAGCTGTACAGCTTGGCTACGGCGAGAAAAAGGCTAAAAGAGTAACGAAAGCGCAAGCTGGTCACTTTAAGAAAGCTAATACGTCAGCTAAGAAAAAAGTTGCAGAATTCGATGTAGAAGGTATATCTCCAAGTCTGGGTGATTTGGTAGATGTAAATCTATTCGAAGAAGGAGAGTTTATAGATGTAGTAGGTACATCTAAGGGTAAAGGTTTCCAGGGTGTTGTAAAGCGCCACAACTTTGCCGGTGTAGGTGGTCAGACGCACGGTCAGCACAACAGGGCAAGACACCCTGGTTCTATCGGTGCATGTTCTTGGCCTTCTCGTGTATTCAAAGGAATGCGCATGGCAGGTAGAATGGGCGGTAACAGAGTTAAGATTCAAAACTTAATTGTGGTACGTGTTATTGCAGACAAAAATCTGTTGGTAGTTAGTGGCTCTGTACCAGGTGCCAAAAATTCTTACGTGTTAATTGAGAAATAAAATGGAGCTTTCTGTATTGAATATCAAAGGTGAAGATACAGGTAGAAAGGTGACCCTTTCTGATGCTGTATTTGGTTTAGAGCCAAATGAGCATGCAATGTATCTTGACGTGAAACAGTACCTGGCTAATCAGAGACAAGGTACGCACAAGTCCAAGGAAAGAAACGAAGTAGCTGGATCAACTAAGAAGATCAAGAAGCAAAAAGGTACTGGTGGCGCTCGTGCAGGTAGCTTGAAAGCTCCTCTTTTCAAAGGTGGTGGTAGAGTATTTGGTCCTAAGCCAAGAAACTACAGCTTCAAGTTGAACAAGAAACTGAAAGATATTGCAAGAATATCTGCTCTTTCTCTTTTGGCACGTGATAACAAAGTGACTTTGCTGGAGGCTTTCACATTCGACGCTCCTAAAACAAAGGAGTTTAAAAACATCCTGAGCAGCCTGCAATCAAACGGCAAAACACTTCTGGTGCTTCCTGCTGTAGATAAGAATGTAGTTCTTTCCGGAAGAAACCTGAACAAAGTAAAAGTTTCAACTGCAAGCGATCTGAACACTTACGAACTGTTGAACACAGAGCGAGTGCTGTTGGTAGAAGACTCAGTGAATATTATTGAAAACCTCCTAAGCGCATAACAATGAACATTCTGAAAAAACCGCTTCTGACGGAAAAATTCGCTGCCATGAACGAGGTTGGTAAGTATGCTTTCGAGGTGAACATCCGAGCCAACAAAGTTGAAATCAAAAAGGCAGTTGAAAAGCTTTATGGAGTTACAGTTGAGAAAGTAGCTACCATGAAGACGCAAGGTAAATTGAAAAGCAAGTACACCAAATCGGGTGCTGTTTCAGGCCGTGCGGCTTCCAAGAAAAAAGCAATCGTTACCTTGAAAGAGGGCGAAGTAATAGACTTTTACAGCAGCATATAATTAAATAACAATGGCTTTAAAGAAGTTAAGACCAACAACACCAGGTCAAAGATTCCGTGTAGCGCCAGCGTTCGATGAAATCACGACGGCTACTCCAGAGAAATCTTTGTTGGCACCTATTAAAAAATCTGGTGGACGCAATGACTCGGGCAAAATGACCATGCGCTATATGGGCGGTGGACATAAGCAGAAGTACAGAATGATAGACTTCAAGCGCACCAAGTATGGTGTTCCAGCTACAGTGAAGACTATCGAGTATGATCCGAACAGAACTGCACGTATTGCATTGCTGCACTACGCTGATGGTGAGAAGAGCTATATTATTGCTCCTTCTGGCATTCAGGTAGGTACTGTGATAGTTTCAGGCCCTGGCAGTGCGCCAGAGGTTGGTAACTGTCTTCCTTTATCTGATATTCCTCTAGGTACTATTGTACACAACATCGAGTTGCAACCAGGTAATGGCGCTACTCTGGCAAGAAGTGCAGGATCTTATGCACAGCTTGTAGCAAGAGAAGGCCGCTATGCTACCATCAAGCTTCCTTCAGGAGAGCTTCGCATGGTACTGGTAAACTGCTATGCTACAGTAGGTACAGTTTCTAACTCTGACCATATGAATGTTAAGATTGGCAAAGCCGGTCGTAACAGATGGTTGGGCAGACGTCCAAGAGTACGTGGTGTTGCGATGAACCCGGTTGATCACCCGATGGGTGGTGGTGAAGGTAAGTCATCTGGCGGTCACCCACGCTCACGTAAAGGCTTACTGGCTAAAGGTCTGAAGACAAGAAGCAAGAAAAAGCATTCAGAGAAACTTATAGTTAATAGAGGAAAGAAAAAGTAAATGGCTAGATCACTAAAAAAAGGGCCTTATATTGACTATAGGCTCGAGAAGAAAGTAGACGTGATGAACGAGGCTGGTAA
>NZ_JSYF01000570.1:0-2041 GCF_054824225.1 Pontibacter sp. HJ8 | reverse complement strand
ATTTCATATTAATACTTATAAATAAGAGTTCAAATCCTACATCAATTCATACACAAAAACAAACTACATGCGGTTCTATATGAATTCCTTAATCAGACTTCTGGGATGTGTAACTTTTATTTATCACTGGAATGACAAAACCTATAAACTCTTTATGCCTTTAGGTAATAAGTCGAGAATCGCAGAATACAATGCGAACAAAAAGGCCTTATCGGCTGATTTCTGGGCTCATAGAGTGATCAAAGTTCGTCCTCTTATCTTAGGCCTGAGTATGGACAGAGGATACCCTGTTTCATGGGAAAAGCCAGAATTAGCAGAAAAGTTTGTCACAACCAAACTCAGCGAGGCATTGCTGTATCCCCGGCAGCCATGCAATGAGGCCTATGATTTTGCTCAGCTTCTGAAACTATCTGATTATGGATTTGACAGGTCATTGATCAGCCAGGCAGAACAGAACCTAAGCGCATTAAACCTTCCCCTGACAAGTTCCCATGGTGACCTGCATATGGGCAATTTAATTCTGGTTAACAATAACATTCAGCTTATTGACTGGACCATGTATAACCACAAAGGCAGTTTTATTACAGATTATATACACTTCTACAACCACATGCAGACAGTGAAGTATGGCGAAAGCTGGACAGTAACAATACTCAGGGAACAGGACTACCTTAATCAATTGTCTCAAGATCTCAACACCAAACCAAGCCTTTTGAAACTAGCCTATACAGTCAGTAGAATTATAGGTGAAATAAACCAGTACAGTAGCCTGAGCTTAATTCCTGTAAGTCAGACAACTAAGTACAACAACGTTCTTTCCAACCTTATTTCAGCTACGTCTAAAACTCCATGTTCAGTATCGTAATTCCTCTATACAACAAAGAAATCTGCATCGCAGATACGCTTCATTCTGTCTTCAGCCAGACGTATGGAGATTTTGAAGTTTTGGTTGTGAATGATGGATCAACCGACCAAAGCTTATCGGTTGTGCAACGTTTTAAGGACCCACGTTTAAAGATCTTCTCTAAAGAAAACGGAGGAGTCTCTACAGCCCGTAATTATGGAATAGAAAGAGCTCAATACAACCATGTAGCCTTCCTGGATGCAGATGATGGCTGGGACAGCAATTACCTGGCCGAGATGCACAAATTAATTGAAAGATACCCGGAGTGTGGAATGTATAACTGTGCGTACAGAAGAGTTAAAAAAAATAAGATCTATACAGAGAGCCCCAATATACCGGAAGGTTTAATCGAAAATTACTTCAAGACTACCTTGACTTTAAATGATATGATCTCCTGGACTTCTGCTACGATCATTAAGAAAGACGTGATCAAAAAAACAGGCGGATTTCCGGTAGGTATGGTCAGTGGCGAGGACTGCTTCATGTGGTGCAAAATAGCAATTAACTACCCTGTGGCATTTTCGCATAAGATCATGGCTACTTATAACATGATGTTGAGTGACGCTTACTTTAGGATTGCAAAGCCCGATACCTGCAAGGAATCCTGGTTTGACCTTTACAGCGATCATGACATTTACAGAAATAAATTTATTGCCTACAAAGCCATCGAAAATGGATTACGACATGCCTGGGGAGGTGAAAAAAGCAAAAGCCAGCTAATAGAAAAGCAGCTTCAATACGCCAGGGAGTATGATGATCACTACTTCAATAGCCGGTTTACCAGACTTTATTTTTTGAACAGGATCCCCTATTTCGTAATAAAAATACTGTTGTTATACAAGAAGTTGGTGACCCTACACTTCTTTGAACCCAAATTAGTGCCGACTAAATTATGATAATTTTTGGATTAGGTTTTTTACTTATTCTCGTTTTCTTATTTAAGCAAAAGTATTTTGTTTTTGCTTTAGTATTATTCTTTGTGCTTTTCGACATGTTCGACGGGTTTTATAAGGATAATCAAATATTTGCGGCAATACGATACATAATCCCCCTATCACTGATACTGGTTTATCTTCTGAGCCATAATGGGTTTCAAAAATCTGATAATGTCTTCCTGATTTTAGTCCTCTACCTGCT
>NZ_JSYF01000569.1:0-1366 GCF_054824225.1 Pontibacter sp. HJ8 | reverse complement strand
GAGGTAAAAGAATCAGAAGAAGACTCGCTGGTATACTTTGCCAAGCGTTTCGATATGTTCCGCGAAAAAGTAAACACCCTACTGGAGCGTATCGCAACCTCAGAAAACAAAGGCTCCTTCCTGATGAAGGTGCTGCACATGAAAGAGCAGGTAGGCAACTACGACGCGCTGGGTCATTTCGAGGAAATCTACCATATCCTGAGCCAGGCGGAAGAAGAAATCAACGAAACGATCAAGCAGAACCGCGAAAAGAACCTGAGCCTGAAGATCGGGCTGATACAGGAAGCAGAGGCACTGCAGGAAAGCGTGGAGTGGAAGGAGACTTCGGACAAAATGAAGGACCTGCGTGCGACCTGGATCAAAACCGGACCGGTCGAGAAAGACCTGACCGACGAGATCGAAGAGCGCTTCAAGGCAGCGCTGGAAGGCTTCTTTGAGCGCAAGAAGTCTTTCTTCAACGATAAGAAACAAATGCAGAACCGCACCTACGACAGGTATAAAGAACTGATCGCGCGTTCGGTAGCCCTGCAAAACTCAGACGACTGGGAGGTCACGACTGCCAAACTAAAAGAGCTGCAAAACCAGTGGAAACTGATAGGCGGCTCCTTGCCACGCGCCACTACCAACAGGCTCTGGACAGACTTCCGCAGAGCGCACAATCATTTTTTTGAGCGCCTGAAAGTGAAGATCACCAACGAAAAGACAGAATCCAAGGACAAGTACTACGAAACCAACCTGGAGAAGAAGCAGGACCTGGTGAGCCAGGCCGAACAGTTGCTCCAGCAAAACAACCTGAATGACGCTGTCAGACGCGCCAAGGAATTGCAGGCAGAATGGAAAAAGGTAGGCCCGGTACGCCCCGATATTTCAGATGCAGTATGGGAACGCTTCATCAAAGCCTGTGACCGGGTATTTGAGATGAGCAGCCTGGAGCATTATATCCGCAAGCGCCAGCAGAGCTCCAACGAGACGTACAGCGACGAAGACGGCCTGCATGCCCGTATAAATGCCCTGAAAGATTTCATCAAGTCTGATAAACTGGAACTGGAAGTGCTGGAGTCGAACCTGGGCAAGCTGAGTGATACCCCCAGCAACGATGCTTTCCGCAGCATGTTGCAGGGCAAGATCCGCAACTTCAACCGGAAGATCAAAACCAAGAATGACCTGATCCAGATGTTCCAGGAACAGCTCAGCACCAGCAGCAAATAGATATAGCGAAGTAAATATAGAGCGCGCCAGTTGCTTATGCGGCTGGCGCGCTCTATATTTACCTAGATGGGCTACCGGAGCGGTTTCTCAGACGCCCCCTGCCATAAATAATCCGATCCTTATTGAACATTTGTTTCATATTTGCGTTGTTTTGGTA
>NZ_JSYF01000568.1:0-2353 GCF_054824225.1 Pontibacter sp. HJ8 | reverse complement strand
AAGCGATGCAACAACGCCAGGTTGCTATACATGGAACAGCAGTACGCCAGTTTCAAACTGGCATCAAGTGCCACCACCAGTTACGCTCTCGCTAAACTTTAGGTACACTTGGAAGCAATGCAACAATATCAGGTTGAAGTCTGATGAAGCCATAACTACCCAGCAGGAATAGGTATAACCAACACCTCCCTCCCACGTTACAAAACACAGACTATACCTACACAGCTATGAAGATCGAAAACGCAAATATCCTGATTACGGGCGGCACGCTGGGCATTGGCTACGCCACCGCCAGGCTGCTGGTCGAACACGGCGCCCATGTGGCCATAACAGGCCGTGACGAGAATCGCACCCAGAAGGCAGCCCGCGAAATAGGCGCTATGCCCATCACGGCAAACGTTGCAAACCCCGAAGATGTGAAACGGACATTCACGATGTTTATAAATCAGTTTGGCCGCCTCGATGTACTCATTAACAATGCAGGTATAGGTATGTCGCGCCGGCTGGAGGAACTGAACCTGGAGCACTTTCAGCAGGTATATGGCGTGAACGTGTTTGGCGCCGCCCTGATGGGTGCCCGGGCTGCCGAGATCTTCAAAAAACAAAACTACGGCAACATCATCAACATTGGCTCTACTGCAGCTACCAAAGGGTATGAAGGCGGTTCGGTCTACGCTTCCTCCAAATTCGCCCTGCGCGGCATGACACAATGCTGGCAGGCGGAACTGCGCCGCTACAATGTGCGGGTGATGCTCCTCAACCCAAGCGAAGTGACAACAGCCTTTGGGCGCGAAGAACGGGAAGAGCGCGACAGTCAGCCGAACAAGCTCCGTGGCCATGAGATTGCCCGCGCCATCAAAGGAGCCCTGGAACTGGATGACAGAGGTTTTATACCGGAATTGGCGGTCTGGGCTACGAATCCTTTTTAAAAGCAAAACGCGCAGCAGGTATACAACCTGCTGCGCGCCCTCAATCTGCTGCTGTTCCTATTGCTTTTCCGGCATCAGCACCTTATCGATGGCATGGAGCACGCCATTGCTGCTCATTCCGTCAGGTTCTTCTATCAGGGCCCCGTTGATCATGACTTTCCCATCCTTCTTCGATACCTTCAGCTGTTGTCCGCCTGCTGTCTTGAGGATGGCCCCATCCTGCAGGTCAGCAATTGCCAACTGCCCCGACACCAGGTGGTGGTTGATGATCTCCTCCAGGCGCTGCCGGTTCTCTGCCTTCATCAGGTCTTCCAGCGTACCGCCCGGCAGTGCTTTAAAAGCATCTTCAGTTGGAGCAAAAACGGTATAGGGTCCTGTTCCGCTCAGCGCTTTTACCATATTGGCATTCTTGAGCAGCGAAACAAACGTGGTCAGCTTTTTATTTGACGTCGCATTGTCCACGATGCTGCGCGATGGCGTCATGGTATCGTCTCCTATTCTGCCGCCGCCGGTCAGATTGGGATCTGTGTGGTTTTTCGGATCCACATGCGATCCCGGATTCATATTTTTGGCTGTTCTGTCGGTATCCATTTGCTCTGAGCTACCTTCACTCTCGCTCGTCTCCTGGTGCTCGTTGCAGCCGGCCAGCGTAAGGCTCAGCAGCACAAGCCCGGTCCATAGTATGTTCGATCCTTTCATAGTTATTCTTCAAGTTTGTGAGTACATCTAATTTAAAGCGCCCGTTTCAGAGTGCCCGCTTTAGTACAATTACTCTGGAAAGCCTCTTCAAGTTTTGAAAAGGCACCTTCCTGTTGCCTGACACCGGCACATTATGGAGCGCCTGTGGCCTCTTAAAGTATATTTACGTACTTTTGTGCTGAACATTGTTTTACCAATCAAATAGAAGAAAATTATGAAAACCGCTGAAATACATACCGCCAAAGGGGTAATGAAAGTAGAATTCTATGAAAAAGATGCCCCGAAGACGGTGGAGAACTTTATCACGCTGGCCAAGAAAGGCTTCTACGACGGACTGACTTTCCACCGTGTTATTCCTGACTTCGTGATCCAGGGCGGCTGCCCTAACTCCCGCGATGGCGCCAAAGGTGTACCGGGTACAGGTGGCCCCGGCTACAAGATCGATTGCGAACTGACAGGCGACAACCAGTTCCATGACCGTGGTGTGCTGTCGATGGCGCATGCCGGACGCAACACCGGAGGATCCCAGTTCTTCATCGTGCACAGCCGCAAAAACACCGCCCACCTGGATCGCAACCATACCTGCTTCGGCAAAGTGGTAGAAGGCGTGGATGTGATCGATGAGATCAGAGCCAACGACAAGATCGAAAAGATCGTGGTAAACGAAGAATAGCCCGTTCCGGACCATTCATAAAAAAAGGCCGCACCAGTTGCGGCCTTTTTTG
>NZ_JSYF01000567.1:0-4663 GCF_054824225.1 Pontibacter sp. HJ8 | reverse complement strand
TGAGAAGAAGTATGTAGCAGATGCCATTGATTCGACTTTTGTGTCTTCGGTAGGTGCTTACGTGAACCGCTTCGAGGAGATGATGCAGGATATTACAGGAGCTAAATATGCCATTGCTACTGTCAATGGCACTGCAGCCCTGCATATGGCACTTATCGTCGCCGGAGTAAAACAGGGGGATGAAGTGCTTTCACAGGATCTTACCTTCATTGCTACTGCCAATGCCATCAGTTACATTGGAGCAAAACCTGTTTTTCTAGATATTGATAGAAAAACCCTTGGATTAAGTGCTGAGAAACTGGAAGCGTTTTTACTGGAGTTTGGGCAAAAAGCAGATGGTGCTACTTTTAACAGCAAAACTGGTAACCGAATTGCTGCTTGTGTGCCGATGCATAGCTTTGGCTTTCCTTGTGAAATAGATCGCATTGCTGCCATTTGCCAGGAGTGGAATATCCCTTTGGTGGAGGATGCTGCAGAATCTTTAGGAAGCTACTATAAAGGGAAGCATACAGGTAATTTTGGACTATTAGGCACTTTCAGCTTTAATGGAAATAAGACAGTTACCTGTGGTGGGGGAGGAGCAATCGTGACAAATGATGAACGTATTGCAAAGCTAGCTAAGCACCTCACTACTCAGGCTAAGACACCACATGCCTGGGAGTTTAACCACGATTATATCGGGTATAATTACCGCATGCCAAACCTTAATGCGGCTTTAGCCTGTGCACAGTTGGAGCAGTTAAATGCTTTTGTGGAAAATAAGCGTGAACTGGCTGAAAATTACAAAAAATTCTTTGATGGGATAGAAGAAATAGAGTTTGTATCAGAGGGAAAGGACGCGAAAGCAAATTACTGGCTGAACACGCTTCTGCTAGAAAGTAAAGAAGAACGCGATACCTTTTTAGCAGAAGTTAATAGCAGTGGCGTGATGACACGACCTGCATGGACTTTGATGCATAAGCTGCCAATGTTTCAGGACTGCATACAGGATGAATTAACAATAAGTAAGTGGGTTGAGGGCAGGCTCGTAAATATACCAAGTAGCGTTAGAATAAAATGAGGCAATTTGCTTTATTGGGATACTCTGGCCATGCCTATGTCGTTGCAGATGCTATCAAAATGAGGGGAGATAATATAGTTGGATACTATGATAGAGAAAAAGCTATAGTTGACCCCTATAATTTGGATTACCTCGGCGATGAAGGAGATGAACAGTCTTTATCTAAAATTACAAATTTAGGAGCAATCTTTTTTGTAGGTATAGGAGATAATTCAATTAGGGGAAAGCTGATAAAATATCTTTGTGAAAAAGGATTTGATACTGCTTCCGTAATTCATCCTAATTCCATAGTTTCTGGTATGACAACCATTGGAACAGGAAGTCTTATTGCTGCCGGCGCAATTATCAATCCATTGGCAAAAGTAGGAGTAGGCGTCATCATTAATACAGGAGCAATTATTGAGCATGAATGTCACATTGGAGATTTTGTACATATTGCACCGGGTGCTGTGCTTGCAGGAAATGTTCATGTTGGTGAAGGAAGCTTTATAGGAGCAAAAGCAGTTGTGAAGCAGGGAGTAAGAATTGGCAAAAATACTACAGTGGGTGCAGGTGCAGTTGTATTAAAGGATGTGCCCGATAACTTGGTATGGGCAGGAAACCCTGCCATAGATTTAAAAAAATGAATAAAACTATCATTATAGCAGAAGCAGGAGTCAATCATAACGGAGACCTAATTTTAGCAAAACAACTTATAGATGTTGCAGCTGATGCTGGTGTTGATTATGTGAAGTTCCAGACTTTTAAAGCTGACAAACTAGTCAGCAAATCAGCTAAGCAGGCAGAGTACCAAAAAAAGAATTTGGGCAATAATGCAGAGGACTCTCAATACAACATGTTGAAGAAGCTGGAGCTTTCAGAAGACATGCATGAGGAACTGTTAGATTATGCAAATCAAAAAGGAGTTAAATTTTTATCAACAGGTTTTGATGAAGAAAGTGTAGACTTTCTTGAAAACCTTGGTATAGATCTTTTTAAGATTCCTTCGGGAGAATTAACAAATTATCTATACCTTAAACACATCGCTCCCAAAGGAAAGCCTATCGTAATCTCAACCGGGATGGCATCCTTAGGTGAAATTGAAGGTGCATTGAATGTGTTAAAAGAAGGAGGAGCAAAGTTAGAAGATATTACAGTTCTGCACTGTAATACTGATTATCCTACAAAGTATGAAGATGTAAATTTAAAGGCCATGCTAACTATACAGCAGGCATTTAAAATTAATATAGGGTACTCGGACCACACCTTAGGCATAGAAGTACCTGTTGCTGCTGTTGCACTTGGAGCGAAAGTCATCGAAAAGCACTTCACTCTTGATCGGAATATGCCAGGTCCGGATCATAAAGCTTCTTTGGAACCAGCTGAATTAATTGCAATGGTCTCTGCTATCAGGAATATTGAAAATGCGTTGAGTGGTGATGGCCGGAAAGAACCTACTGAGTCAGAATTACTCAATAAAAGTGTTGCCCGTAAAAGTATCCATCTGAAAGAATCAATTTCAACTGGAGAGCCGATTGAAGCGTCAAAATTAGAAATGAAAAGACCCGGTGACGGTATAACTCCGATGGATTTGCCCAAAGTGATTGGGCGTAAATTGAATTCTGACCTGGATGCCGGAGTTAAGCTAGAATGGAAACATCTTCAGTAATGCGTATAGGGGTTCTCACTAGTTCCCGTGCTGACTATGGTATATATAAGCCACTACTGAAGGCATTGCAGGAAGATCCTGAATTTGAATTAGGTATTATTGCCTTTGGTACCCACTTATCTCCTTTTCATGGATACACAGTAGATAATATTGTTGCAGATGGATATAAAGTAGATTATAAGGTAAATTCTTTGCTCATCAACGATGACAAGAACGCTATATCTACTGCGTGTGCTCTGACCTCTTTAAAATTTGCTGATTTCTGGGAACAGCATGCAAACGAATTTGCTTGTGTTTTCTGTTTGGGTGACAGATTCGAAATGTTTGGTGCAGTTGCAGCAGGTATACCTTATCAGATAAACTTCGCTCACTTGCATGGTGGAGAAACTACCTTGGGAGCTATTGACAATGTATACCGCCATGCTATAACGCTTGCTTCATCTTTACACTTTGTATCTCAGGATGCATTTGCCTCAAGAGTTGCAGATATAACCGGTAACCTTGGTAACATTTATGTGACAGGTGCATTAAGTCTTGATAATTTAAGCAATATTCAGATGCTTAATAAAGAGGAGTTTAATGATAAGTGGAACATAAATTTAGATATTCCCACTGTTTTAGTAACTGTACATCCAGAAACAGTCGCACCTGAGTTAAATAGTAGACATCTAACAGAGATTTTAGAAGCTTTACGCTTTGTAGCAAGAGAGTATCAGGTGGTAATAACAATGCCGAACGCTGATACGAATGGCAATATTTTTCGTGAAGGGTTTAACGCTCTTAAAACTGAGTTAGGTGACAAATTATATTTAATTGAAAACTTTGGTACACAGAGTTATTTTACATGCATGCTCTATTCAAAGTTCCTAATAGGAAATACCTCAAGTGGAATTATTGAAGCGGCTTCTTTTAAAAAGTTTGTAATAAACATAGGAGACAGACAAAAAGGAAGAGCAGCAGGTGAGAATGTTTTGCATGTACCATTTGACTCAAAAAAAATAATAGGCGCATTAAAGCAAGTAAAAGGGCTTGGGGAGTATGATGGGGGAAATCCTTATTTTAAGGATGGGGCTGCTCAAAATATAATAACTATTCTAAAAAAACAAAACCGTGATAAGCTTTAGAAGACATCTTATTAAAAACAATTCTCCAATCAAAACCGCATTAGCTCAGCTTAATGAACTTGCAGCAGATGCAATTCTTTTTGTTGTGGATGAGGAAGAGAAATTGTTGGGATCTTTAACAGATGGCGACGTGAGAAGGGGTTTCTTAAAGGGGCTTACATTGGATGATTTAGTTGATGTATTCATACAGCCAAATCCTAAGTTTCTCCAAAGAGGTTCTTATACAATTGATGAGGTTATAAGCTACAGAAAAAACAACTTCAAAATAATTCCGGTCCTTTGTAAAGAAGGGAAAATTGTAAACATCATAAATTTCAGGTTTCTTAAATCATATTTACCTGTTGATGCTGTGTTGATGGCTGGAGGAAGGGGAGAGCGCTTAAAGCCTCTCACAGATGATACACCGAAGCCTCTTCTCAAAGTAGGTGACAAACCTATAATAGAGCATAATATTGATCGTTTGATCAGTTATGGTATTGATGATGTATGGATTTCAGTGAGGTATTTAGGCGAGCAGCTTGAAGCATATTTTGAGGACGGAACTTCCAAGTTTATTAATGTTAAGTATGTTTGGGAAGATGAACCCCTTGGCACACTTGGTGCAGTGAGTAAGATTCATGATTTTCAACATGACTATATCTTGGTCTCAAATTCCGACCTGTTGACAAATCTGGATTATGAGGATTTTTTCCTTCATTTTCAAAAAAATGATGCTGCTCTATCAGTAGTTACTATCCCTTATAGTGTTAATGTGCCTTACGCTGTCTTAGAAACTAAGGATAACAATATTGTAAGTTTCAAAGAAAAGCCGACCTATACCTATTATTCTAA
>NZ_JSYF01000566.1:0-3392 GCF_054824225.1 Pontibacter sp. HJ8 | reverse complement strand
CCCCGCCGGCCAGGCGAAGCAATGAAACAAAACTAGTAACAAGATGGATGAAGCTCCCGCTATGTAGCAGGTATAGGTATAATATGTAAACCTCATCTCCGCCAGTTACAAACTGGCTTCATAGTCCACCACCAGTTACCGCTTCACTAAAACTGGCGGCATACACAAGCCTAATAGCAAATCACAAAAAACAGAAATTGAGCAGCAAGCATAGCAAAATACCATAAAAACAAAACGGGGCTACACCCATTAAGGTATAGCCCCATTACATCTATTAAAAACCCCTTAGCGGCGTCCCATCATTTTAGCAATATTGGCCATACCGCCTTTTGTACCAGCCATTTTGTTCATAGAGCGCATCATCTTACGCATATCATTGAACTGCTTCATCAGGTTATTCACCTGCGTTATATCCGTACCGCTGCCTTTGGCAATACGGGCACGACGGCTGCCACTGATCATATCCGGGTTCTCACGCTCGGCAGGCGTCATGGATTTGATAATCGCTTCGATCGGTTTGAAGGCATTGTCATCAATTTCCACATCCTTCAGGGCTTTGCCAACCCCCGGGATCATGCCGACCAGGTCTTTGATATCACCCATTTTCTTGATCTGCTCCAGCTGCGTCAAAAAGTCGTCGAAGTTAAACTGGTTCTTACGGATCTTTTTGTTGATACGCTTCGCCTCGTCTTCGTCAAAGGCCTGCTGCGCACGCTCTACTAGGGAAATCACGTCCCCCATGCCGAGAATACGCTGGGCCATACGATCTGGGTAGAACAGGTCCAGCGCCTCCATCTTCTCACCGGTCGAGATAAACTTGATCGGCTTCTCTACAACCGCACGGATCGAAAGGGCCGCACCACCGCGCGAGTCACCGTCGAGTTTGGTCAGCACCACGCCATCGAAGTTGATGCGCTCGTTGAAGGTCTTGGCTGTGTTCACCGCATCCTGACCCGTCATAGAATCCACCACAAAAAGGGTTTCGGTTGGCTTCACGGCTGCCTTGATCTCGGCTATTTCTTTCATCATGGCCTCGTCCACGGCCAGACGGCCGGCGGTGTCGATGATGACTACTTTTTTGTTTGTTTTCCGGGCGTGCTCGATGGCATTGAGGGCGATCTGAACCGGATTCTTGTTGTCCAGTTCGGTATAGGCCTCTACCCCTACCTGCTCGGCCAGCACCTGCAGCTGGTTGATCGCAGCCGGACGGTACACGTCGCAGGCAGCTACCAGCACATTGCGGCCCTGCTTCTTGATGTAGCTCGCCAGTTTGCCCGTAAAGGTAGTCTTACCAGAACCCTGCAGACCTGCGATCAGGATGATAGCCGGATCTCCTTTGATGTTGATGTCCTGCTTCTCGCCACCCATAAGCGCCGTCAGTTCTTCATACACGATCTTCACCATCAACTGGCCAGGCGAAACTGAGATCAGTACATCGCGGCCCATGGCCTCTTCTTTGATCTTATCGGTTACTGTCTTGGCTACTTTATAGTTAACGTCCGCATCCACCAGTGCACGGCGTACTTCCTTAATGGTAGCGGCTACGTTGATTTCGGTTATGCTACCCTGGCCTTTGAGGGTTTTAAAGGCGCGGTCTAGTTTGTTACTTAAATTATCAAACATCTCTCTATTCTGGATTTACCTACAAAACTAAGGAATATCAGGAATAGTTGCTATACTTTACAGTTATCAGTTAAGAGTTCGCAGTAAACAGTTAGCTGAAGTAAGTTTATTGGTACCAGTTTATTGTTTACTGCTAACTGTTAAATATATTTGGGAAAGAAGTTATTCTCTTGATTCCTTTGGAAAGAAACGAACCGATAAAGTTATTATACATCTCCTATTACTGGCCGCCATCCGGAGGGCCTGGCGTACAGCGTGGGCTTAAGTTCTGCAAGTATTTCCCGCAATTCGGTGTGCAGCCCGGCATTTTGACAGTGGACGAAAAGCAGGCTTCCTACCCCCTGCTCGACCCGACTTTTGCGCAGGAAGTGCCCGAAGGTATAGCGGTTTACCGCACTGCCACGTCAGAGCCATTTGAGTATTATAAAAAGCTATCGGGCAAAAAAGAGATTCCTTACAGCGGCTTTGCCAATCAGAAGGCAAAAGATTCGCTCCTGGATAAAGTCTTCAAGTTTGTGCGGGGCAACCTGTTCATACCCGATGCCCGCGTGGGCTGGAACAAGCATGCCTTAAAAAAAGCCGATGAACTGCTACAGGCCGGCCAGTATGAGGCCATCCTGACGACCAGTCCGCCGCACTCCACGCAGCTGATCGGCCTGAAGCTGAAAAGCAAGTACAAATTGCCCTGGATTGCCGACCTGCGTGACCCCTGGACCAACATACACTACTACGATCAGCTCTACCATACCCCCATCGCCAAGCGCATTGACAAAAAGTATGAGCTGCAGGTGCTGGAGCATGCCGATGCCGTGATCGTCACCAGCGAAGACACCAAGCGCCTTTTTCTGAACAAGCCCTTAAACATTGATCCTCATAAGATTCATGTGATCCCGAACGGGTATGACGAAGAGGACTTTATCTACCCGTCCGCTCCGCCAAACGATGTGTTTCTGATCACCTATACTGGTACGATCACAGAGAACTACAACATTGACGTATTCCTGAAAGTAATCGCACACCTGATGTCGGTGCACAGTGAGATCAACTACAAGCTGCGCTTTGTCGGCAAGGTATCGGATGGCGTAAAGAAGCGGATTGAGAAAGCCGGTGTGCTGGGCATCACCGAGTTCATACCCCATGTACCGCACCAGGAAGCGATCCGGTACCAGATGGAAAGCACCATGCTGCTGATGGCGATTGCGGATGTACCGAGTATGTACTCCAATGTGCCGGGCAAGCTGTTTGAGTACCTGGCTTCCAACAAGCACATCATCTGCCTGGGACCTGTGCATTCGGATACGGACCGCATCATAGATGAATGCGGCGCCGGCCGCCTTTTCCATTATACCGCCTACGAGCTCATGCTGGACCACATGACGCAGATGAGCAAAGCCTGGAAGATCAACCCGAACCTGGACCTGCCCTACATCAACCACTCGCAGTTTTCGAGAAGGTCGCTGACGGAGGAGCTGGCGCTGGTCATTCAGAAACTGGTAAAATAGGCTATACCTTCCGCACTAAACCGTCAATAATTCAGATCGGGCAGGCCTCCTGCTTCACTTAAGTGTTTGTAGCAGTAGATTGAGCAATACGTCCCGGCACTTAGTCCAGGGGTATGCGCTTCGCATTTTCAGCCAGCCATTTGTCAAAGGATTTTAACTCAGGATTGAGTATTTTGGAAAACCCCACATCCCGGACACGGTTGCATATGTGATCAAAATCCCGGTAGAACTGAAACATGTTACCCAAATCATCGGCACCTGCAAACC
>NZ_JSYF01000565.1:0-1308 GCF_054824225.1 Pontibacter sp. HJ8 | reverse complement strand
GGCTAAACAGATCGATGAGCAGGTAGAAGGCCTGGGTTATTTTGCACCTGTAAGCTCCATTGCCATTTATGGCGGCAGCAAAGGCGATGAGTGGGAGCAGCAGAAGCGTGCCCTGACCGGCGGAGCCGACATCATCATCGCGACACCCGGCCGCCTGATGTCGCACATGGCCATGGGCTATGTGAAACTGGATCAGCTGCAGTACCTGGTGCTCGACGAGGCCGACAAAATGCTGGACATGGGCTTTATGGATGACATCCTGAAGATCGTGCGCTCGCTGCCAAAGGAACGCCAGACCATGCTCTTCTCAGCCACCATGCCGAAAAAGATCCGGGACCTGGCCCAGCAGATCCTGCAGGAGCCGGCAGAGATCAACCTGGCTATCTCGAAGCCTGCCGAAGGTATAGACCAGCGCCTGTACCTCACCTACGATAACCAGAAACTGCCGGTGCTCGAGCACCTGATCCGTGAACTGGACGTGCAGAGTATGATCATTTTCACTTCCCGCAAGTCAAACGTCTCCCAGATCGTGCGCTCCCTGCAAAAAATGGGCTTCCCGGCCGAAGGCATAAGCTCTGACCTGGTACAGGATGAACGCGAGAAGGCCTTGCAGGGCTTCAAGAACAAAAAATACAAGATCCTGGTGGCAACCGATATTCTTTCCAGAGGGATTGATATCGACAGCCTGAGCCATGTTCTGAACTTCGATATGCCGCAGGACGCCGAGGACTATGTGCACCGTGTCGGCCGTACAGCCCGTGCCGCATCAACCGGTATGGCCATCACGTTTGTGAACGAGAAGGACATGTACCGTGTGCGCAAAGTAGAGCAACTCATCGAGCGCGAACTGCCGAAGCTCCCCTTGCCGGAGGGCTTTGGTGCAGCACCTGCCTACGACCCGACCCGCCGCTTTGATGACAAAGGCGGCAGAGGCGGCGGCCGGCCTGGTGGTGGCAGATCCTCCGGAGGAGGCCGACCTGCGGGCGGTGGCGGCAGAGACCGCAACCAGCGCAGAGGCCCCAAACCTGAAAGAGCCGGCGGACCACACAAAGAAGGCAACGACCGCCCGCATAAGCTGGCCACCCAGGCGCCGCGCGCCGAAGGCGAGCGAGCCCCGCGGGCAGAAGGCCAGGAAGGTGGCAACAAGCCGAACCGGAACCGGAATAGAAACCGCAACAAGCCATCTAACCCGAAGCCGCAGGACAACGGCCAGCAGGTTCCACAGGACAATAATTCATAAAACAAGAAGAGCCGCTTTTAAGAGCGGCTCTTCTTGTTTATACCTATACCTATACTCTGGAATAAGCT
>NZ_JSYF01000564.1:0-3877 GCF_054824225.1 Pontibacter sp. HJ8 | reverse complement strand
CCTGCAGAACTGCAGGGGCCTTTGCTTTTTAGAGAAGAACTCAGTTTAATCGATGATCACGATCTTCCTGTTTATGGTTCTCTCTTCAGAACTTAAGCTCAGGTTGTACACACCGGAACCGGTTCTCTTATTCGGTGTGATCTGTGTGGAAATAGCTCCTTCCGGTGTCGCCGTCACTTTCTTCTCCAGTATTTTACGGCCGGTAATGTCGGTCAGTACCAGCTTCACTTTTTCGTTCGGGCTAAGCGTCGTTATTCTGACAGCTACTTCGCTTCCACCCGCTGCCGGGTTCGGGAATACCTCAAATACACCTTTAAACTGTTCTTCGTCTTTTATACCCAATGGAGTCGCTCCGCAGTAACTGCCTTCCCCGCTGTTATAAGCACTGGCAACTTCCTGTGGCGTGAGCGCCCGGTTGAAAAGTTTCAGTTCATCCAGGTCACCGTTGTAGTGGTAGCCATTGTCGAGTTTCATGTAGCCGATGTTGACAGGCACCGTACCCTCGAAGCCGCGTTCGTAGCTATACTCTGCTTCGTCTACCAGCGCTCCATCGATGTAGAGCCTGCTCTTCTTGTTACTGCCGTCCCGCATCGCTACAACCTGGTGCCACTTGCCATCGTTCACTTTAGGGCCTTTCGCCCCAATGAAGATGCCTATGTGCTGCAGGTCACGCAGCATGAACATCACTTGTCCGTTGGGATCCACACCTACCCACCAGTGCATTTTGGAGTCGGTTGCGTTGCGCCCGATAATAACCGAGTTGCCATCCTTTGTAGAGGAAGAGCGCATCCAGAACTTGATCGTGAAGTTCGCATCCTTTTTCCAGTCAAACTGATCTGCTATTTCAACGTCCAGGCCAGTCTTGGCACCGTCAAAGCGCTGCGCATCATGGAATTTGCCTTCTACCGGGGTTGGGCAATCCGTGCAGGCGGCCTGCGCAGGAGTCAGATAATCCTCCAATACACCTTCAGCTCCACCGGCATCCATAGGGAAATAGTGTGCCAGTCCCGGGAGGCAGTTTGGCAGCTCAACCGGCTGCGCAGCCTCTCCTACCGTAATGTTGACCGGATCGGAGTCGTAGAAATGAACGCCATCATCGGTTACTTTTGCCGTGATCCGGTAGCTGCCCGGTGCTGCCCCCGTCCAGGTATAGGAATAAGGAGCCGTGCCGGTTTCCCCGATCAGGGTATTGCCCCGGTAGTAAGCCACATTCGACCATACCTGGTCTTTGTTGGTAGAGGTGATCTTCAGTTCGATGGGTGCTCCTACCGCATGGTTTGAATTATTAACCGGAGAGGTCACCGTGATCGCCTTGAAAGCACCTTCGCTACAGTCAGGCAGCACATCTACGTAGGTCGTGGTCGAGAGGCCGCCGGCATCGGTCACGGTCAGGTTGATGCGGTAAAAATAGGTATTGCCATCGCAGCCGATCGGTGTGATCGTAGCCGTGGTTTCCTTCTTCTCATCGATCGGTTCCGGGTGCACGTGGTCGTTGTGATGCATCACTGTCTGCCACTTGTAGGTAAGTTGAGTGGCACTGTGCTCATCATCTGTCACCTCAGCTCTCAGGTTAAGCACCGTTTTGTCTTTCAGGGTATAGAGAGTACCTGCTGCCGGACTGGTGATCTTCACTTTAGGCGGTGTGTTGTTCAGGTTGATGGACAGGCGTGCCGTGGTAGTCAATCCGCCGGCATCGGTTACTTTCAGCACCACATCGTATTTTTTCCCTACTTCGGCCGAGGTATAGGTATGTTGTGGGTTTGCCACTTTGGATTTTGCACTGCCATCGCCAAAGTCCCATTCATAGGTTACGGCGCCTTCTGCATCCGTCGACTCATCACCTTTGAACTGTACCAGCAGCGGGCTTGGGCCAAACAGTTTGTCAGCTTTTGCCACTGCTTTCGGAGGCGTGTTGCCGCTGTAGTAGTTGACCTTCTTTATCTGCGTGGCATAGTTGATATAGTATAACCCACCTTTCACAGGGTTGGATGCGAAGGCGACCACGACGGCATCTTTATCGATGAAGTTACGCACCGCTTTGGGAGCTTGCTCATTGTCAAAAGAAGCACTTCGGATCCAGCCGGCACCATAGTCACCGAAGAAATATGTGTTCTTATACTCAGCCGGGAAGTCATCACCGGTATACCAGACTCCTCCGGTAGAAGAGCTTCCGTTGAATTGCGGTCCGGTTACAGGTGAACCGGCGGCACCAATCATGGCTACGGCAGCATTGTTTTTACTATCGAAGGTGCCCACTCGGGAGCCTCCTTCACCGTTCCCCCATTCAATGGATGGACGCGCATGCGTAAAGGTCGGAATGCTTTTGGGGATCAGATCGCCCCAGCGGCAGGGGTTGCCAAAATAAGGCTCGCCGTTAAGAACAGGCTGCAGGATCAGATCCCGGAAGTAAAAATGCGGTTGCGCACAGTTGCCCTCGCCATTCAGTGGGTTAGGAGCACTTGTATTGGCAATTGGTCTGTGTATGTAGAAATTCTGTGCTTCCAGGCCTTCAAACAATGGCCAGCCAAAGTTCATACCTGGTTTTGTAGCTACGTTCACTTCTTCCCGGTCAGACCAGCCTGAGTCACCTATATACAACACACCCGGCGAGGTGGCGCTGCCGGAGCCCGGTTTTACAGAAAACCGGAAAGGGTTGCGCAGACCGAGAGACCAGATGCGGGAAGCAGCTTCACGCGCCTTGCCGGCTTCGTAAAACGGGTTGCCTGGCATACCGTCCCCCGTAGCAGGATTGATGCGCAGGATCTTGCCATTGAGAGACTCCAGCTGCTGTGATCTGTAGGCGCCCACGTTTACTTTCTGGGTCATGATGCCATCCTTCAGTGCCTGCGGTACATAGGTATCCAGCGGTCTGTTCGGGTCCGAATCCATGTAACCGTAGTCAGGCCAGCCGGCTGTAGCACCGTCGCCGGTAGAAATAAGCAAGGAACCATCTTCGCCGAACATCAACGTACCGATACCGTGTGACTCATAGAGCACTGGCACACCGGTTGACTTGGTTTCTCCCAGCAGCACCTTGCGGCTGTTCGGGTCTATCGTTCGGCGGTTATCACTGGCGCGGGCCGTATAACGGGTGACGCGGCCAATGGTCGCATCGTAGTACTCATTTTTAGCGGGGCTATAGTTGCCGGTACCAAAGTGCAGCAGGTGATGGCGATCCACCACATAGAGCAGGTAAATGTAGCCATTGCTGTCAAAATTGGGGTCGAGGGCAAGGCCCAACAGGCCGTGATCTCCCCAGTCACCTACTTCTTCGCTGATGTCCAGCATGGGCACGGGAAGACGCTCCCCGTTCTCTACGATCCAGACTTTACCTGCTTTTTCCCAGACGTACATTTTCTCGCCGTCTTTGGAGAAGGTAAGGCCCACAGCGGCATTCCAGTCGTCTCCCACCTCTTCCACCACAAAGCCGGAAGGCTGTGCTGTGGCCAGATAACTGCCCAGTAGCAGGAAGATCACAAGGAAAACTTTTGGTATAAATGCGAAACGGTGGGTTGAGGTGTAATCTGTACGTTGTATAGCCAGAGGCAAGGCATGTCCTTCGCCCCTCGTGTAAAGATTATGCATAGATAAAAAAGTAATTGTTTAACATAATTCACTTAATAAATCGGGTATAGGATAACGGGTCTGATGACCGGTTAAAGTTGTATTTCAGAAAGTTAGGTATGGTACAATCCTCCCGGAGGAAGCTTATAGGTAAGACCAGAATGGAATTGTACTGTTGTGCTGAAATGAGATACGCAGCTTGCACTATATAGTTCCTGTCTATTTCAGAGAATGTAGTGTCAGTTGTTACAGAACATTAGTCAGCGGACTTTTACTAGGGGTAAACGATAAGGGGCTTGTCCGTTCAATGATC
>NZ_JSYF01000563.1:0-3569 GCF_054824225.1 Pontibacter sp. HJ8 | reverse complement strand
TTCATGTGAACCTGGACAGTGTGGAGCGTGTGGTGTTTGATTCGGATCTGGATGCTTCGAAAGACTTCCGGGTTGTGCAGTGGGGCAAAGCCAACATCGCAAAGCTGAAAGGACCCTTTATGCACACGGTGTATGAATACGGTAAGCCTGTCCGTACCTTTATGGTAGGGCCTGCCAATCCTTTCTACAGCCCCATCAGCCAGATCTCCCCCTACCTGCGCAATGCCATCCTGACGGCAGAAGATGCAGGCTTTTACAGGCACAATGGATTCCATGAGGAAGCATTCCGGCAGGCGATCGCGGTTAACCTGAAAAACAAGGACTTTTTACGCGGCGGCAGCACCATTTCGATGCAGCTGGTAAAGAACGTGTTCCTGACCCGCAAAAAAACAGTTGCCCGTAAGGTAGAAGAGGCTGTGATCGTATGGCTGATGGAAAACCTGGACATCATTTCGAAGAACCGGATGTTTGAAATATACCTCAACATCATCGAGTGGGGGCCTGATGTATACGGGGCCAAGGATGCATCGCGCTTTTACTTTGGCAAGCAGCCTTCAGAGCTTAACCTGGCCGAGTCAATCTTCCTGACCAGCATTATCCCGAGTCCGAAACGCTACCGCTCTTCTTTTGACAGCTATGGCAACCTGCGCAGCTGGAAAGGCGGTTACTACAGGCTGATCGGGGGAATTATGGCCCGGCGGGGGCTGATATCGCAGGAGGAATACGACAGCCTGCAGCCCAATGTCCGGCTCTACGGCCGGGCACGGGACCTGATCGTGACGGCACCGGATGCTACTTACGAGGATACGACCGAGTTTGAGCTCGAAACAATTGACCTGCTAGACTTCTAGTGCTATACCTTTTCAGACAACGGCCACCGCTTGTATTTGCGGTGGCCGTTGTTTTGTTTCAGAACCGCACTGCCTTTTGCAGATGCCCCTTTGTTGAATAATCGATCAAGAATTCAATAGTTTGAGAACAACACCCACCTTCCCCGATCGTGAACCAGGCCCTCCCGTAAAAGAGCGACTCAGCCTGCGCAAGGTGCAGGAACTGCTGGCGCGGGCCGGCTTCGACTGGTTTTTGTTCGCGCTGATCGGTATGATCCTGCTGGCTTACCTGTGGCCCGAAGGCGGCGTGGACAGAGAGCCTGTTTCCCTGGGAGATGTGGCTACGTATGGCGTTTCTGCGATCTTCTTTTTTTATGGGCTGCGCCTGAGCCCGGAGAAGCTGCGGGCCGGGCTGAGCAACTGGCGCCTGCACCTGGTGGTGCAATCGGCTACCTTCCTGCTTTTTCCTTTGCTGATCATGCCGTTGTATACCTTCTTTGCAGGTACATCGGGGGAGCTACTGTGGTTGGGTACTTTTTACCTGGCGGCCTTGCCTTCTACCGTCTCGTCTTCTGTGGTCATGGTGTCCATTGCGAGGGGCAATATTCCGGCAGCTATTTTTAATGCGAGCATCTCCAGCCTGATCGGGGTGTTTGTGACTCCGCTCTGGATGGGGCTATACCTGTCGGCGGGTTCCGGTGACTTTGATATGGGGCAGATCATGGGCAAACTGGTCCTGCAGGTGCTGTTGCCGGTTACGCTCGGAATTTTCCTGCACAGGTACTGGGGAGGCTTTGCCGAGCGCTATAAGAAACAGCTGCGTTTCTTCGACCAGGTCATCATTCTGCTTATCGTCTATACCTCCTTCAGCGAATCTTTCGCCCGCAACATGTTCAGAGGGTATAGCATCAGCGACATGCTGCTGCTAGGTATAGCTATGCTCGTGCTTTTCTTTGCTGTGCTGGGTATATTGCACCTGGTCAGCCGCCTGTTCGGCTTTAGCCACGAAAACAGGGTGACCGCTGTTTTCTGTGGCTCCAAAAAGTCTTTGGTACATGGCACAGTGATGTCGAAGGTCTTGTTCCCGGATGCCAACATGGTAGGCGTCATCCTGCTGCCGATCATGCTATACCACGCGCTGCAACTGCTGGCCTCCAGTGTGCTTGCGCAGTCCATGGCGCGTCGCGTTGAGCCTGCTGAAGCCACTACGGGCCGTGCGGACGCTTAAGTAAACGAGAAAGGGCTGCAGGTATACCTGCAGCCCTTTCCTGAAAAGTATATGCCCGGGATTAAGCCATCTGCTTCGCTGGCTTTACCTGCTTTTGCTCTTCCTCCTTCAACAGGCGCTTATCCAGTATAAAAGGTCCGAAGGGTAGCAGCGATGCGACCACGGCAGCCCCGATCTTCAGGATTGACCAGCGGTACGTGAAGGCTACCTCCGCTACAGACAGCATATAAAGTACAAACAGCACACCATGTGCCCAGCCTACATATTTGACCATCTCAGGTATACCGGCCATGTATTTGAGCGGCATGGCAATGCCCAGCAATAGGAGATAAGACAGTCCTTCGTAAATGCCTATGGTGCGCAGACGCGAAATCGGAGTTCTCATAATGTAAAGGTTAAGGATGTTCTTTTACAAAACTAACACTTAACAGCCGAGATAACATAAACGTGCCAACAAAAGTCAAACAGGCACTGCAGACAACCGGTTTGCCACGATCAATTACGGGATAAACACACGAGGCTGCCTGTGAGGCAGCCTCGTGTATAAGCTGGAACTGTTTCTTTTAAAGTGAAAACTTAGGAGAGCTGGCAATTACCTCTTCCCCAACTTTAGCCGTCCAATCACCTGTCAGTTCTTCACCAGCCTTGGCAACTTTGCGGAAAGTCACAAAGAAAGTTTTGTTGTACGCGTTCGTTACGTCAAGGCCTGACCAATTGACCACAACATTTCTTTCGTTATACCTGATAGAACCCGCCTGGCCGTCCTCATCAACAGCCGTTACTGCTCCCTGTATGGTTGCTGAGATGCCGCCCTGTAGTTTTACATTGCTGAAGGCAGTGCAGGAAGACAGGTGGAAAGCAACTTTATATTCCGTCATACCATCTCCGAGTAGTGTAGCGCTTACCAGGGAAGTGCTAAGTGTGGCACCCTGGCATGCGGCCACAACCGTGAGGTCTGCAGCGGTTTCAACACCCTCATAACCTGCTCCACCACCACTATACTTTACACGCCAGCCGAACTGACCGATCTCATCCGGTGTTAAGGTATAGGTAAAGCCTGGGCCTGTTTTATCGATTTGAGTTGTCTTCACATCCTCCCAATACCCCGCCGTGGCAACAGCTGAATAAGCTCCCGTTTCACTGATTTTGGCTCTTTGTAGAATTAAAACCCCTTTTGTTGGCGTAGTACCACCATCTAGAGGAGCTCCAACAGCAACAGTGATCGTGACTGGAGTGCCCACTACAACGGGTGACTCCGAAAAGCTTAGCGTAACTGTTGGCGTTTGCTTGACGTTGCCAGCCTGAATTTTCACCTTTGCATCTTGTGTTTCGGTTGCGCTCATCGGACCTACTTCATCGAGGTCTTTCGTGCAGCTTGTGAATGTGCCGGCTACCAGGAGCAGCGCTGTGGCGATCGTATAAAATTTCTTCATGTAGGGTGGAATAAGGGTTTTGGTTTGAAAGTTTATATTTATATAGGTATATATGAATTTATATGCTTTAACTTATGT
>NZ_JSYF01000075.1:0-12510 GCF_054824225.1 Pontibacter sp. HJ8 | reverse complement strand
ACTCAAAAGCCTATTTTTTATTGCTGTCTACAACGATGCGGTTATCGCGGTTGGCCAGTTCCCAGGTTACGTGGAAAGCAAGGCGCGCCACTTTCTCAGCACTTTCAAAAATGATCTTGTCTACTGTATCCGTAGGTTTGTGGTAATCGGCGTGCACGCCGTTGAAGTAGAACACGATCGGAATACCGTTTTTGGCAAAGTTGTAGTGGTCAGAGCGGTAGTAGAAGCGGTTCGGATCATTCTCGTCGTTGAATTTATAGTCGAGCTTCAGGCCTACGTGCTTCTGGTTCATCTCTTCGTTGATCTGGTGCAGCTCGGATGAAAGCTTGTCAGCGCCGATCACATAGATGTAGTTGCTGTCGTTCTGCTTCTCATGATCAAAGTCCATGCGGCCGATCATGTCGATGTTGACATTGGCTACAGTGTTGGCCAGCGGGAAGATCGGGTTGTTGGCGTAGTACTCAGAACCCAACAGGCCTTTTTCTTCAGCCGTCACGGTCATGAACAGCACGCTACGGCGTGGCCCCATCCCTTCTTTTTTAGCCTGAGCAAAAGCCTCTGCCAGTTCGATCACAGCCACCGTACCCGATCCGTCGTCGTTTGCGCCGTTGTAGATCTCGCCGTCCTCTATACCTACGTGGTCATAGTGTGCGGTTACGACGATCACTTCATCCTTCTTGTCGGTGCCTTCGATAAAGCCCAGCACGTTTTCGGTCGGAAGCGGAGTGCTCACGCGCTCTGTTTTGATCTTTACATCTTTCACAGCGGTGAAGGTGCCGGCTGTCGGTTTGCCTGCTTTTGCTACGGTATTAGCATAAGCCAGCATTTTTGCAGGTGTCGTGCCCAGCAGAGCCGCGCCTACCTGTGGCGAAACCAACAGGGAAGCGGCATTGGTTTGTGCGCCTGTGTTCTTTAACCCGAGTGAAGGGCGGGACAGGAAGTTCTTGTAACGCTGGGTGAGGCTGTTGAACTCATCGGAAGTAGTGCCTGTCACGATCACTACGCTCTTGGCACCACGCTTGGTGGCAGCATTGCGCTTGGCGCGGAAGTCATTGCCCCAGTCGGATGCCTTTTCGGTGCCGCTCACCAGGAATTTGCCGTCGCTTGCTTTGGGCTCACCTGCCAGCACGACAACCATTTTGCCGGTCACGTCCAGGTTGGCATAGTCCGAGTAGTTGTCGGCATCAATGCCGTATCCGGCAAATACCACTTCAGCCGCCTGCTCAGTCTGGTAGGGCGATGCGCCCAATACATAAAAGTCCTGGCCCATCAGGAACTTCTGCTTGCCTACCGTGATGTAGCCTTCGCCCCACTGGCTCTTCTCCAGGTCGAATGTTTGGTAGTAGGGGCTGGTACCTGAATTTTTCACCGGACCCATCAATCCGTCTTCCCTGAACTCGCGGGCAATGTACTCGGCAGCCATTTTCTGGCCTTTCTCGCCTGTGTTGCGTCCTTCATATTCATCCGATGCCAGGATGTGCAGGTGTTTGGACAGGTCAGCCGCTGTGATAGTAGCTGCATACTTAGGGGCAGACTCACGCAGTTTGGCTGCATCAGCAACCGGAGCAGTTGTCTCAGTGGTGCCGGTTGTGGTAGGTGTAGTCGCACAGCCTGTGGTAAGCAGAGCTGCCAGGGCATACACGTATAAGTGATTATGCTTCATGTTTTAGGGTGATGGTGAGGTTATAGATTATTGTTTGATGATCAGTACGGTGGCAAAAGCAGCGACGCCTTCCTTCTTGCCCACAAAACCCAGATGCTCGGTTGTGGTGGCTTTAATGGAAATGTCCTGCTCGGGTATACCCATTACCTGTGCCAGGCAGCTCTTCATGGCTGGTATGTGCGGGTTTACCTTCGGCTCCTGCAGACAGATGGTGGAGTCAATGTTGCCGATTTCATAGCCTTCCAGCGCCAGCAGGTGTATCACTTCTTTGAGCAGGATCTTGCTATCAATGCCTTTGTACTGCGGGTCTTTGTCAGAGAAGTGGAAGCCGATATCGCGCATGTTGGCAGCACCCAGCAGGGCATCGCAGATCACATGTACGAGAACGTCGGCGTCCGAATGACCCAGGGCCCCGTGCGTATGCGGGATCTTGATACCGCCCAGCCAGAAGTCAAGCCCTTCCTGCAACTGGTGCACATCGTAGCCAAAGCCGGTTCTTATTTTGAGCTTCATAGTGTATGATACTGAATTAAGGTATAGGGGTTAGCCTTTTACGGCGGGTACAAAAAGTAAATATAGCCTCTTTTGCCCTCTTGGTGCTAACAGCGCGTGTTTTTTTACAGGTATAGGTATAGACACGAAACAGGAATAAAGGTTTAAAACAGCAACAGCCGGCTACCACTAGGGCAGCCGGCTGTTTGCAGGTATATTTGAAAAAGCGCCTCAGGCTTAGGCCTCTGCTTCCGCAAGGGAAGGATAATCGATATAGCCTTCGGCACCGGGCGTATAAAACGTATTTTTGTCCGGGGCCTGCAGTTCCTCATTTTTACGGAAACGCTCCGGCAGGTCCGGGTTGGCGATGAACGGTACGCCAAATGCGACCATGTCAGCTTCACCTGCTTCGATCACGGCATTGCCTTTCTCCTGCGTAAAGCCGGCATTGATGATCAGGTTGCCTTTGTAGATAGGTCTGTAGCGCCTGGCGATGTTAGGCTCCGCGTGTGGCACGGCAGAAACATCCGTAAAGGGCTCAGACAAATGCAGGTAGGACAGGTTGTAGTTATTGAGCTTCTCGACAATATAGTCGAAAGTCGGCATAGTGTTTTCGTCCAATGACATGCCAAACACACCGTGCAGGCTTGGGTTCAGACGAACGCCTACCCGCTCCATGGGTACAACTTCCTGTATCGCCTCCAGTACTTCAAATAAAATGCGGGCTCTGTTCTCTTTTGAACCGCCGTACTCATCGGTGCGGATGTTGGAGGTGCTGTTAAAGAACTGGTGCAGCAGGTAACCGTTGGAAGCATGCACTTCCACGCCATCAAAACCAGCGTCCATCGCATTCTTAGCCGCCTGCTTATAATCCTGTACGATCTGCTTGATCTCAGGTATGGACAGTGCACGGGGCGTCACCGTTTTTTTGAATCCCTGTGGCGTATAGGCCTGGTCATTAGGGTTGATGGCAGAAGGCGCTACCGGAAGCTCCCCGTTGTGAAAGTCCGGGTGTGACATACGGCCTACGTGCCAGAGCTGCAGGAATATTTTGCCTCCTTCGGCATGCACGCCATCGGTTACTTTTTTCCAGCCTGCTACCTGCTCCTCGCTGTAAATACCGGGTGTGTTCACGTACCCTACTGCCTGCTTTGATATCTGGGAACCTTCCGCAATGATAAGGCCTGCGCCTGCGCGCTGGGTATAATAAGTTACCATCAGTTCGTTGGGTACATTGCCTTCGTTCGCGGCGCGGCTGCGTGTCATCGGTGCCATGATGACACGGTTCTTCAGTACGAGGTTATGAAGTTGTATAGGTCTTAAAAGTGGTTGTGACATATCTAAAATTGTTGATTGTTAAATTGATTAATTGTTGATTTTCGTGATGCGGGCAAGTCACGATCTGTCCGAGCAGGTTGTGTCATGCTGAATCCCATGTGCCCTCGCTCGCGTCCCGCGAGTGTGAGCTATTACGCGGACTCTGGCCGCTAATTTGCACCTTTAGGTGCAGGTGGCGAGACGCCACCACATGCCTCACATTCTTAATTATTAATTCGTAATTCTTAATTAAATAGTGTCCCAGTCCGGAGCGAAGGACGGATTGACAACACGTGTATTCTCCTGCTTCAGTTGATCTATCTGGCTTACTTCTTCCTGTGTCAGCTCAAAGTCAAAGATGTCGATGTTCGATGCCAGGCGCTCCGCTTTGGAAGTCCGGGGTATAGCCAGCACGCCCTCCTGCTGGATCAGCCAGCGCAGCGATACCTGCACTTCATTCTTGCCATACTTCTCGGCTATACCTTGCAGGATCGCATGGCCCAATACTTTGCCCTGGGCAATGGGGCTGTAGGCCGTAAGCGTAATTCCTTTCTCCCGCAGGTAACTGTACAGCTTCGTCTGGTTGATAAGAGGATGATACTCTACCTGGTTGGTGATGATATCGGCTCCCGTTGCCAGGACCTGATCCAGTAAGGCAGTGGGGTGGTTGCTGACGCCGATGTGTTGGGTATAGCCTTTTCGTTGTGCTTCCATCAACTGGTCCATGTACTCCGGTATAGCTACGCTCGGATTAGGCCAGTGAATCAGCAGCAGGTCTACGTGGTCGGTTTTGAGCTTGCGCAGGCTTTCCTCCACCGATGGCAGGAAATCCCGTTTCGAAAGATGCTCGCGCCATACCTTGGTGGTCAGGAAAACCTGGTCCCGTGCTATACCTGCGTTTTTGATCGCGGTGCCCACCCCTTCTTCGTTTCGGTAGATCTGGGCCGTATCGATGTGGCGGTAACCTGCTGACAGCGCCGCCGCTGTTATCTCGCGTGCCGTGTCGTCCGGAAGCTGAAAAGTTCCCAGCCCGAGGGCCGGTATCGATGTATCTTTGATCGTACGATGAAGCATGTTCAGTATCTAAGTTTTTAAATAGTCAGGTGCATACATTATTTGTGTATACAAACAATTGAGCAAAAAAATAGTTTAGCCTCTCAGCTTATCCAGCAGGTTGCTTGCCAGTACAGCCTCCTCCTGTGACAGGTTATGGAAGCGCTTATAAAAGTCAGGCATCTGGGCATCGATCTGCTGGAGCTTCTCTATACCTGCCGGTGTCAGCCGTACCTCGATCATGCGCCGGTTTGCCTGGCAGATGTCGCGGGTCACGTAGCCCTTCTCGATCAGTTTATCCACCAGGCGCGTCACGTTGGAGTTGCGGTCGATCATGCGCTCCTGTAGTTCTCCGAAGCATACCGGCTGTGGCTGTTGCCCCCGCACAATGGACAATACATTGTACTGCTGCAGCGTCAGCCCAAGCTTTTTAAAGAAAGGAATGAACTGCTGATTGAGCCAGTTATTCGTAAACAACAGGTTCACTACCAGGCGACGGTGGTCGTCTTTGAAGTCTTTCTGCTGTATTTCGTCTTCTATGCGCATAAGCTGCCGGATGGTGGTGCAAAGTTAGGTTGGTTATTTGTATATACAAACGTTGGCCTGAAAAAGTTTCGTCTGATGTTCGCGGGGTAGCAGGGCTCGGACAATTGTGTGTTGCCGGGTGCTGGCTTATAGGTTTATAAAATCCGGGAAAGGAAGAGCCGGGATGGGGTTAGTCCCAGTAGGATAGCGGAGCGCGCTGGCCGTTTGTCAGGAAGACGAGCTTTTCTTCCTTTGTCGTCGTCTCCAGTTCTACCTGGTAAAAAGTGCTCCCGTCCTTCAGAAGCTTTTCCGGTTCGTCTAATTTGTATCCGGAGAATTTCTGACGGATAGTGGTCGTTACTTCACCCGAAAGTTCAGCTTCGCGTATCGCATGCTTATACTTGAGCAACTTGCCCGAGCCATTGAAAAGAGCGGCATATGCCACGGTATCCACTTTGAATTCAGCCTCATACTCACTCCCCTTCTTTTCCCACTCTATATAAGAGGAGTTGGGGAAAATGGTAAGAAGTGCCTGCCTGGTCTCAGCCGGAACATCCCGGGGCTCTATATCCCCTTCACTTTCGCAGGAGCACAGGGAGCTGGCAAGAAGCAGAATCGCAAAGGCCGTAGAATTCATCTTTTTTTAGTTTAAGCTGGATGTACAGAATAGCTAATATAAAACTATTAAATGATTCTGAAGGAAATCTGAAGCAGCAGAAGCACAAAATAAAAGAGACCCGCCAGCGGCAGGTCTCTTCTGGCAAAATTTTGAACGTATCGGAGTGCTAAGCCTCCACGGGCTTTTCTTTCTTTTCGGCTTTATACAGCAAGGTAGAGCAGTTGTTGGGGTCCAGCACCTGCCTGGCACAGCGCATAATATCCTGGGGGGTGACGGCCTGGATCTTCTCGCCTTCTGTGTTCATAAAATTCGCGTCTCCGAGCAACTTGCCGTAGGCCAGGTTCATGGCGCGGTTGAGCAGCTCGATCTCTGAAAACACCAGGGATGTTTCGGCCTGGTTTTTAACTTTGTTCAGTTCCTGCTCCTCTACCAGTTGCTCCATCAGCTCCTGATTGATTGCCTCGATCGCCGCATTGGCCTCGAAAAGACTTACCCCCTCGTTGAGTTTGCCCTGAATGATCAGCAGGCCGGGTTCAATAGAGCCTGTCACCGAAGCCGAGATAGAGTTCAGCAGTTTTTGCTCCTTTACCAGCTTCTCATATAGGCGCGAGGACTTGCCCCGGCCCAATATATCGCTGATCAGGTCCACGGTATAGTAGTCTGCATGGGTGCGGTGCGGCATATGATAGGCCTTGTAGATGGCGCTGAGCGGCACGTCGGCACTTGTCTCGAGTACCCGTGGGCCCGGTTGCTTCGGCTCATGCGGTATGTGGCGGGTATACTTTTCTCCGGCAGGTATAGGGCCAAACCATTTCTCGGTCAGCTCCTTTGCTTTCTCAAAGGTCACGTTGCCGGCCACAACCAGTATCGCGTTGCTGGGTGAGTAGTGTTTCCTGTGGAACGCCTTTACAATGTCCATGGTGGCCTCCTCGATGTGGGCGATCTCCTTGCCGATGGTCGCCCACTTGTAGGGGTGCTGCTCATAGGCCAGCGGACGCAGTTTCAGCCATACATCGCCGTACGGCTGGTTGAGGTAGTTCTGCTTGAACTCCTCCACCACCACTTTGCGCTGCACCTCCAGGCCATTGTCACTGAAAGCCAGGTCCAGCATGCGGTCCGACTCCAGCCAAAAGCCCGTCTCGATGTTCTGGGCCGGCAGCGAGAGGTAATAGTTGGTAATGTCGGGGCTGGTGAAGGCGTTGTTCTCGCCACCCACGCGCTGCAGGGGCTCGTCGTATACCGGGATGTTCTTGGAGCCGCTGAACATGAGGTGCTCAAACAGGTGCGCAAAGCCCGTGTGAGCCTCTTCTTCGTCACGCGAACCTACATCGTAGAGCACGTTCAGTACCGCCATAGGCGAGGTATGGTCTTCGTGCACGATCACGCGCAGCCCGTTGTCAAGCGTAAATTCTTCAAACTGTATCATATCTTCTTTCTCCTTAAATGCACCACCCGGCATCAGCACGGGGGCTTTGTACTATACTTCCCCGTGGCTTTTTGTACCCAGGGTTGTACGCCGGGTGAATTCGTTTCGTTCTGAATCAAAGCCGCAATAACTTGCAGGCGTTACAGGTTTTCTGTAGCTTTTGCTTTCTTTACGAGGATTCAGATGCCCGGTGTTACGTGTCTTTCTACTTGTACCTCATGAAGTACAGAACAAATTTATAAATTAGCACCATAATAAGAGGCTAAAGCGCGCTTTAACCTGCCTAACCAGAACGAATTTTCTTCTCATAAGATGAACTATAACCGCAAAGAATACTCTGACGACGAACTGATCGCATTATACAAAGGCATTCTGAAGCCCCGTATGATTGAGGAGCGCATGCTGGTGCTGTTGCGCCAGGGCAAAGTAAGCAAGTGGTTTTCCGGCATCGGCCAGGAAGCCATCTCGGTAGGATCCGCCATGGCGCTGGAGGCCGACGAGTACATTTTGCCGCTGCACCGCAACCTGGGCGTATTCACCAGCCGCGAGGTGCCGCTCGACAGGCTGTTTGCCCAGTTCCAGGGCAAGAAAACCGGCTTCACCAAGGGCCGCGACCGTTCGTTCCACTTCGGCTCCAACGAGCATCACATCGTGGGGATGATCTCGCACCTGGGCCCGCAGCTGGCTGTGGCAGATGGTATCGCGCTGGCGGACCTGCTGGATAACAGAGAAAAAGTGACGCTGGTATTCAGCGGAGACGGCGGTGCCAGCGAGGGCGACTTCCATGAAGCGCTTAACGTGGCCGCTGTCTGGAACCTGCCGGTGATCTTCATGATCGAAAACAACGGCTACGGGCTTTCCACCCCCAGCAACGAACAGTTCAAGTTCAAGCACTTTATCGATAAGGGCCCTGCCTATGGGATAGATGCGCTGCAGATTGACGGGAACAACATCCTGGAGGTATACGACACGGTACGGCAGGCAGCCTATAGCATGCGCAAAAATCCGCGCCCGATGCTCATCGAGGCGATGACCTTCCGGATGCGGGGCCACGAAGAAGCCAGCGGCACCAAGTATGTGCCGCAGGAGCTGTTTGAAAAGTGGGCCAAGAAAGACCCGGTAGAATCCTTTGAAAAATACCTGCTGGAAGGACTCGTCCTGACACAGAAGGCCATAGAAGGTATACGCGAGGAGCTAAAGGCAGAAATAGAAGAAGGCCTGCAGACTGCGTTCGCCACGCCTATGCCCGAAGCAAACCGCGAGGAAGAGCTGGCTGATATGTACCTGCCCTTCGAGCAGGAGGTCATCCAACCCACTTCAGATGCCAGAACAGAGAAGCGCTACGTGGATGCTATTTCAGATGGGTTGCGCCAGAGTATGGAGCGTTTCCCGGAGCTGGTGCTCATGGGCCAGGACATTGCCGAGTACGGCGGTGTGTTCAAAATAACGGAAGGCTTTGTCGATGCTTTCGGAAAAGAGCGTGTGCGCAATACGCCGCTTTGCGAATCGGCTATACTAGGTATAGGCCTGGGTATGTCGGTGAAGGGCAGGAAGAGTATGGTGGAGATGCAGTTTGCAGACTTTGTGAGCGCCGGCTTCAGCCAGATCGTGAACAACCTGGCCAAGAGCCACTACCGCTGGGGCCAGCATGCCGATGTGGTGGTGCGTATGCCTACGGGCGCTGGTACGGCAGCAGGCCCTTTCCACTCACAGAGCAACGAAGCCTGGTTCTTCCATACCCCGGGGCTGAAGGTCGTATACCCGTCCTCGCCCTACGATGCCAAAGGATTGCTGAACGCCGCCCTCGAAGATCCGAATCCAGTGATGTACTTTGAGCACAAACTCCTGTACCGCTCCATTTCCCAGGAGATTCCGGACGATTATTATACCATCGAAATCGGCAAAGCGAAACTGGTAGCAGAAGGCACCGATCTGTCCATCATTACGTATGGTATGGGTGTGCACTGGGCCAAGCAGCTGCAGCAGGAAATGCCGGAGATCAGCCTGGATATCCTCGACCTGCGCTCCCTGCTTCCGTGGGACAAAGAGGCCGTGCGTGAGACGGTAGCCAAAACCGGCCGCGTGTTGGTACTGCACGAAGACACGATGACAGGAGGTATAGGCGGTGAGATCTCTGCCTGGATCGGAGAAAACTGCTTTGAGCTGCTGGATGGTCCGGTGACGCGCGTTGCCAGCCTGGACACAGCCGTGCCTTTCGCGCCACCGCTGGAGCAGGAGTTCCTGCCAAAGCAGCGCCTGCGTGAAAAAGTGGAGAGTATACTGGCGTTCTAAAAGATTCTTTTCTGATAAACCTACATTGCCGCATGATGCAAAAAAGTAAATGTTTGATTTTGCCCTTGCTGTGCATGGCACTGCTGTTTGGCGCAGGGTGCCAGCGCAAAGGCATTCCGTGCCCGAAGCCGGGGAAGACCACAAAGCTGCAAGGCAAAAATGCGGCAGGCCTGGAGGCCGTGCGGGTGGAGATGGATAAAAATGGACGTGTGAAAAAGAGGAAAGGAATTTTCTAGGGAGTAACTAGAGTCTCTGAATTTAGTATAACAACTATAAGTTATAAGGTGTTATGAAGCAGTTGATGTCTGATAAGCAAATGAAGTGCTGGATCTGTGCGCTTGTGCTGCTATTGGTGGCGGCCTGGCCTGCTATGGGTCAGATCAGTAACAAAGCTGTCAACAGGCACGCGCAGCTCAAAAGGCAATCCCTGCGAGAGGCCAGCCATACGGACGCATCCTTCAAAGACACACACCTGAACATGGACGTCTATACCTTCAAAAAGGGAGAAGCGGGAAAGGCGGACGGGCGCTCCTTCGGGCAACTTTTCCGGTCTGGCCAGGCTCCTGGCAAAGAAGCGGCCCGGCAGAAGCCGGCTGTCAAAGAAAAGAAGTTCAGACTGTTCAGGAAAAAGAATAAAGCTAACTAAAAAGGAAATCTATGAATTGGCATCCCCTGACAAGTGAGGAACAATTAGAAGTGGTAATAGAGGAGTCAAAAAGCACCCCGGTGGTCATTTTCAAGCATAGTACATCCTGCTCTATCAGCTCTACCGCCAAAAGCAGGCTGGAGCGCCAGTGGAACGGAGCAGGGCTGGACCATGTAAAACCGTATTACCTGGACCTGCTGCGGTACAGGCCGGTTTCCAACGAAATAGCGGAGGTATTTGAGGTGCAGCATCAGTCCCCCCAGCTGTTGCTGATACAGGATGGTATGTGCACCTATGATGCGTCGCACCTGGGCATCAGCCTGGATTCGCTTAAAAAGAAAGTGACAGCGTAACAAGGAGTCCACTCCCTGCTACGCTGCTGGTAGTATAGATTAGTACTGGAAGGTTACGGTCTGCTTCACGTCCGGATGCAGGCTCAGGGCAACAGGGCAGGTGCGTGCTGCATTTTCAAGCATCGCCTTCTCTTTGTCCGTAAAGTTGTTGGCAGGCATTTTAAAGTGGAGGATCACTTCCGCAATGCGGCGGGGCTCGGCAGCCATAATTTTAGTGGTTTCGAGCTCCATCCCTTCCAGATTGAGGTTGAGGCGGTTGGCCAGAATACCCATAAGCGTGGTCATGCAGCTGCCCAGTGCGGCGCAGACCAGGTCGGTTGGCGAAAAGCCCTCGCCACGGCCGTTGTTATCAAGCGGTGCGTCGGTGATCACGGTATTGCCGGAGGCAAGATGCTTTGCATGCGTGCGCAGCTCACCCAGGTAAGCGCTATTGATAGTTGCCATATGTGCTGTTATTTAGTTAATAAGTGCGTAAATTTAAACAGATTTAATCAAACTCTAACTGTATTGAAGGTGGTAAGGAACCTGGCTCTCATTCTAGTCTTTGCCCTGTTGGCAACCCTGCCAGCGGCTGCGCAATCTGATGACGACTTCAACACCGAGTTGAGTTATGGCATCAACCTGAATTCCAATGGCGGGTTGCTCGGGGGCGTTTTCTTCCGCAGCTCCTATTTTGTGAAAGAGCGCTTGTACCAGTTCGGTGGCCTGGAGATTGTAGAGGTCAAGCATCCGAAAGAAAACCGCTACTATAGCCTCGAGACGGGCGATCACTTCATTGCAGGCAAGCAGAATTACCTGTTTGCTATACGTCCTCATTACGGAGCCGAATACGTGCTGTTCCGTAAGGCAGCCGAATCAGGCGTACAGGTCAATGCTGTAGGAGCAGCCGGCCCGTCCTTAGGGCTGTTGGTGCCTTACTACATCCGGTATAACTACGGATTGGGATCCGGGGACGTCCGCACAGAGCAATACGATCCTGAAAAACACCGCAACTTTGACAGCATACACGGCAATGCCAACGTTTTTACGGGACTGGGCGAATCCGACTTCAACATCGGCGTGCATGCCAAGGCCGGCCTCAGCTTTGAGTACGGGCGCTACAAGGAAAGCATAACAGGTATAGAGGTCGGGTTTATGGTGGAGCATTATTTCAATGAAATGATCATGATTCCGCAGACGGAGAACTTCAGCACATTTGCCTCCGTTTACCTCAACATCTACTACGGCCGCCGCAAGTAGCCCATTCTGACACATTTCCCTTTCCTGCTGTTGTCTCTTTCATTCGTAGCGCTTGCCCGGTACTTTTCTTGGCATTATTGCTAATGTCTTAATGCATAAGTTCGTATCTTTGTCCCATGGATGAACTATTGACACTTCCGGTTATACAGCCCAATGCGATGCCCGAGGGGCTGAATGCGCTGGGGCAGCCGCGCAAGCCAAACTGGCTGCGTGTAAAGTTACCGGTAGGGAAAGAGTACGCGAAGGTAAGAAGCATAGTAGACGAATATAAGCTGCATACTATCTGTGAGAGTGGAAATTGCCCGAATATGGGTGAGTGCTGGGGTGCTGGTACAGCTACTTTCATGATATTGGGTAACGTGTGTACCCGCAGCTGCTCGTTCTGTGCCGTGGCTACTGGCCGTCCGAATGAGTATGATACGGATGAGCCACGCCGTGTGGCAGAAGCCATTCAGCTCATGGGTGTAAAGCATGCTGTGATCACTTCCGTAAACCGCGACGAACTGAAAGACCGTGGAGCTGCCATCTGGCACGAAACGGTGGCACTGGTAAAGCAGCTCTCTCCTTCCACTACCATTGAAACCCTTATACCTGATGTGAAAGCCAACTGGGATGCCCTGATCACCATGATCTCAGCAGGCCAGGAGGTCGTATCGCATAACGTGGAAACAGTGAAAGAGCTCTACCGGCGTGTGCGTCCGCAGGCAAAGTATGAGCGTAGCCTGGAGCAGATACGCCGCACCAAAGAGTATGGCAAACGCACCAAGACCGGCATCATGCTGGGGCTGGGCGAGACAAGGGAGCAGGTATACCAGGCCATGGATGACCTGGCAGCCCATGGTTGTGACATACTTACCTTAGGCCAATACCTGCAGCCAACCAAAC
>NZ_JSYF01000074.1:0-11563 GCF_054824225.1 Pontibacter sp. HJ8 | reverse complement strand
CCCGGAAACCTGCTATTGAACTATAGAAAAAGGGAAATGGTTTCAGGCGGAGGCTTCGCAGCATCCAGACAGTTAGACATTAAAACAACAGCTAATTCAGCGGCAGATGCAAAAATGCCCATTAAAAAGTGTAATTTTGCAGGCCCATTACGAACATGGAAAATATACCACAGCCGGAAGAACAGAAACCCAAGCGCGAGGACTCTTTCAAATCTTACCTGAAGTATTCCGGACTGGCCTTTCAGATGATCGGCGCCCTGGTGCTGGCTGCCTGGGCCGGCGGCAAACTGGACGAAGTGATGGGGAATAAAAATCCCTGGATGACGATCGTGCTGTTGCTGGTAGCGGTGATAGCCTCCATGGTATTGGTCATAGTGTCTTTAAATAAAAAACAGTAGCAAGTGAATTTCATCCGGAACCTCTTGATTTTTACAGGCGTGATGAGTGTGTCCATCGGCCTGCTCGCTCATTATACCGGCACAGCCCTGGTGCATCCGTTCATCTGGTACATTCTCGGGTTTTTTGTAGTTGTGACCACCGGTGCCTATTACATCACCCGCCTGGGCATCAGCTACGATAAGGATAATTTTCAGCTTTATTTCTTCGGATCGATGGGGTTACGGATGATATTGAGTATAGGAGTCATATTTGTGTATGTTTTCCTTTTCTCGGAGAACGAGCTACAGTTCGTTTTCAACTTCTTTGTCTTATATTTTCTGTTTACCGGGTTTGAAATTTACAGCATATTGGCTAACTTCGCACCGCAATTGAAAAAGCACAACGGAGTATAACTTTAGTTTTTATAAAGGTTGCTTCTAAATCTCTCTTAATGAAGAAGTTATTTATTTTACTGTTTTCCTTCCTGACCCTCACTGCTTCTGCAGCGGAACCGGCTGAAGGCGGCGAGTTTAAGCCAGGCGATCTGATCACGCATCACATCGCAGATGATTACAGCTGGCATTTTGCCGATGGGGTTACTCTTTATCTGCCGGTTATCCTGGTTGATAATGGCCAGTTCCAGGTTTTCTCATCCAGTAATTTCTATAACGAAAACCACGAAATTGTTCCATACAACGGGTATGTGTTGAGTCATGGACACATTTACCGGGCAGGTGCTTCCGGTGAAGCTGCAGCTGATCAGGCAGGTCTGCTGGACTTCTCTATCACCAAGAACGTGGCATCCCTCTTTCTGAGTGTAGCGCTGCTGTTGCTGGTGTTCTTTACCATAGCCGGCAGCTACAAAAAGAACGCTGGCAAGGCTCCGAAAGGTTTGCAGTCTTTCTTTGAGCCGATTGTTATCTTTGTTCGTGATGAGATCGCCAAGGCCAACATCGGTCCGAAGTACGAGCGCTACATGCCATACCTGCTCACGATCTTCTTCTTTATCTGGTTCAACAACCTGCTGGGCCTGATGCCTGGTGGTGCCAACCTGACCGGAAACATAGCAGTAACGATGGTGCTGGCACTCATGACTTTGCTGATTACCTTGTTCAGCGCTAACAAAAGCTACTGGAAGCACATTTTTGCCACGCCAGGTGTTCCAACCTGGTTGTCTCCGATCATGATTCCGGTGGAATTGATCGGTGTTCTGACAAAGCCTTTCTCCCTGATGGTGCGACTTTTTGCCAACATCACAGCTGGTCACATCATCATACTCTCTTTGTTTAGCTTGATCTTTATTTTCAAGAGTGTAGCGGTTGGTCCATTGAGCGTAGCCTTTGCAACCTTCATGTTCTTCCTGGAGTTGCTGGTGGCCTTGCTGCAGGCGTATATCTTCACCTTGCTGTCTGCCATGTACTTTGGCGGGGCAGTAGAAGAGCACGATCACGTGGACGACATGGGTCACGGAGACGGTCATCATTAATCTGAATTCTTTTTTTAACTATATATAACTACAATTATGTTATTAGCAATTTTGCTTCAAGCAGCAGCAGTGGCAACTGATTACGGTTTGGCTATCATGGGTGCCGGTATCGGCGCTGGTCTAGTAGCCCTTGGCGCTGGTTTGGGTATCGGTAGAATCGGTGGCTCTGCCATGGAATCTATCGCTCGTCAGCCTGAGGCTGGTGGAAAAATCCAGACAGCGATGATCATCGCAGCTGCCCTTATCGAAGGTGTTGCACTTTTCGGTGTGGTTGTTTGCTTGCTAATCTCTTTCAAAGGCTAGTAATAGCTTTTGCTTGTCTCACGTCCGGGCGTATGGCCCGGACGATGAGATAAAAAGTAGTATGTATAGTAAAGCACTGCAGGCCAAACGCGGTAGTGCCACATAAAAAGACATTACATTAAATTTTCATAAACAATGGAATTAGTAACCCCAGGTGTAGGTTTAATTTTCTGGCAGACAATCACTTTCCTGATTGTGCTGTTCCTGCTTTCTAAATTTGCTTGGAAGCCAATCATGGGCGCACTGCACGAGCGTGAAGCCTCTATTGAAAATGCACTGAGTGCTGCTGAGAAGGCAAAGCTGGAAATGCAAGGCCTCAAAGCCGAGAACGAGAAGCTGCTGGCTGAAGCACGTATGGAGCGTGACAAAATTCTGAAGGAAGCTTCTGAAGCGGGCAATGCCCTGGTAGAAAGCGCCCGACTGAAAGCCAATGAAGAAGGTACCCGCATGATCGCACAGGCACGTGAGGCAATCGAAAACGAAAAGCGCGCTGCGATCACGGAAGTGAAGAACATGGCGGCTGTCCTTTCTGTTGAAATCGCAGAGCGTATCCTTCGCAAAGAGCTGAGTAACCCACAGGCACAGCAGGAGCTGGCGCAGGATTACATCAGAGAAGTAACGCTTAACTAGTACTATAACATAGCTGGTGCTGCCCTCCACAAGAGCACATCAACCATAAAAAAGCAATATGTCAGATATTAGAGCTGCTTCCAGATACGCAAAGTCACTGATTGAGCTGGCACAGGAAAAAGGAATTTTGGAGCAGGTGAACGAGGACATGCAATTGTTCTCTAATGTTGTGGCCAAGAACAGAGAACTGGAGCTGTTGCTGCGCAATCCGATTGTAAAGTCAGATAAGAAGCTGGCTGTGATCAATGCGATCTTCAAAGGCAAGGTAAATGATTTGACTCTGGCCTTCTTTCAAATAGTAGCCCGCAAAAGCCGGGAATCGCTGTTGAAGTCTATTGCCAACGAGTTCAAAGTACAGTACAATGTGTACAAAGGCATCACGGAAGCCCGGGTAACCACTGCCGTGCCGCTTAGCCCTGCCCTGCGGGATGAACTGGGACAGCGCCTGGTCGCCCAGACTGGCCAGAAAATCGAGTTAGAAGAAAAAATAGATCCGTCGCTGATCGGTGGCTTTTTGCTCCGCATCGGTGATTTACAGATTGACAGCTCTGTGAAGTATAACCTGAACAAGCTGAGAAATAAATTTAAAGACAACCCCTATATCAATAAACTATAATCATGGCAGAAGTAAGACCTGACGAAGTATCAGCCATACTAAGAGAGCAGCTATCAAACTTCCGTTCTGAGGCAGAACTGGAAGAAGTTGGTACAGTACTGCAAGTGGGTGACGGTGTCGCGCGTATCTATGGCCTTTCCAAAGCACAGTCCGGAGAGTTATTGGAGTTTGAGAACGGACTGCAGGCGCTTGTTCTGAACCTGGAAGAAGACAACGTAGGTGCCGTAATGCTGGGTGACTACAGCGAGATAAAAGAAGGCGCTACGGTAAGAAGAACAAACCGTATCGCTTCTGTACGAGTAGGTGATGGCATCATTGGCCGTGTAGTGAACACGCTCGGTCAGCCAATCGATGGTAGGGGCCCAATCGCAGGCGAGTTGTACGAAATGCCACTGGAGCGTAAAGCACCGGGTGTGGTATTCCGCCAGCCGGTAAACGAGCCTATGCAGACGGGTATCAAGGCGATCGACTCTATGATTCCGATCGGCCGTGGCCAGCGTGAATTGATCATCGGTGACCGTCAGACAGGTAAGTCTGCCGTGGCAATCGATACCATCCTGAACCAGCGCGAATTCTATGAAAAAGGAAAGCCTGTGTTCTGTATATATGTAGCCGTTGGACAAAAAGCATCCACTGTTGCGCAGGTAGTGAAATCCCTGACAGAAGGTGGTGCCATGGATTATACAGTAGTCGTTGCGGCTTCTGCTTCTGATCCGGCTCCAATGCAGTTCTTTGCGCCATTTACAGGTGCTGCCATCGGGGAGTTCTTCCGCGATTCAGGCCGTCCTGCACTGGTGGTATACGATGACCTGTCCAAGCAGGCAGTAGCTTACCGTGAAGTGTCTCTTCTTCTGAGAAGACCTCCGGGACGTGAAGCTTACCCTGGTGACGTGTTCTACCTGCACTCCCGTTTGTTGGAGCGTGCTGCGAAGATCAACGCATCGGATGAGATCGCCCGTAACATGAACGACCTGCCGGAGTCTATCCGTCACCTGGTAAAAGGTGGTGGTTCCCTGACAGCGCTTCCGATCATCGAGACACAGGCTGGTGACGTTTCGGCGTATATCCCAACCAACGTGATCTCGATCACAGACGGTCAGATCTTCCTGGAAACCAACCTGTTCAACTCCGGTATCCGTCCTGCGATCAACGTAGGTATTTCGGTATCGCGTGTGGGTGGTAACGCGCAGATCAAGGCGATGAAGAAAGTATCCGGTACCCTGAAGCTGGACCAAGCGCAGTTCCGTGAACTGGAAGCGTTTGCCAAATTCGGCTCTGACCTGGATGCTGCTACCCGACTGACAATTGAGCGTGGTCGCCGTAACCTGGAGATCCTCAAGCAACCACAGTTCTCGCCGGTACCGGTAGAAGAGCAGGTAGCCATGATCTACTGTGCTACCAACGGTCTGCTGGATGCTGTACCGGTAAACGAGGTAAGAACTTTCGAAAAAGACTTCCTTCGTACCATGCGTGCGCAGCACCAGGATACCCTGAACGCGCTGTTGGCCGGTAAACTGGACGACGAGACGACAGGGGTGATCAAGCAGGTAGCCAGAGAGCTTTCTGCCAAGTACAAGAAGTAATATTTAGTTATGAGTCAGAGGTTGCAGCCAGATAAACTGCAGCCTCTGACTTTATGCTCATAGCAAACAGAATATGGCAAGTTTAAAAGAGGTTAGAGGCCGCATCGTATCGGTATCGTCGACACAGCAGATCACCAAAGCCATGAAAATGGTGGCGGCGGCCAAGCTAAGACGTGCTCAGGACAACATCCTGCGCATGCGCCCTTACGCCCAGCGCCTGGGTGGGATACTGACTAACCTGTCTTCGCTGACTGAAGGATCAGTGTCAAACAAATACTCAGCGAAGCGTGATGCGAACCGGGTGCTTCTGATTGTAGTGACATCTGACCGTGGTCTGGCGGGTGCTTTTAACTCGAATATCATCAAAGCGGCTACTACACTGGCTAACACCAGGTATAGCAACCAGCTGGAAGCAGGTAATGTAACGTTCCTGACCATCGGCAGAAAAGGCTTTGAGGCGCTTACAAAAAGAAACTTAAAGGTAATCAGTGACTATACAGGTACGTTCCTGAATCTGTCCTTCGATACCGTTCGTGCAGCAGCCGAGCGTGCCATGAGTGGTTTCGTATCAGGTGAATTCGATAAAGTGGAGATCATCTACAACGAATTCAAGAACGTAGCTACCCAGATCGTGCGTACGGAGCAGTTCCTTCCGGTAGAAGAGAATCCTGTGGATGAATCTGCTTCCTCCGTTATTCCGGATTATACCTTTGAGCCTTCGAAAGAACAGATCATCGAAGAGCTGATACCAAAGTCACTCAAGATACAGGTATACAAAGCGGTGCTGGAATCAAATGCATCGGAACACGGTGCCCGTATGACAGCGATGGACAAAGCAACAGAAAACGCAGGCGACCTGCTCAAAGAACTGAAGCTGACCTACAACAGAACCCGCCAGGCGGCCATTACCAAAGAGATCCTCGAGATCGTGGGTGGTGCCGAGGCCCTTGCTTCCAAGTAAGAAGAAAGCAAGTCAAGAGAAGAGCAACGCCCATCAATCCGGTGGGCGTTCTTTTTTTTGATAGATTGGCCGTTATGTTATATTATTGTTAAAACACAGAATTACGTGCCTACTTTGGGATTTATGCATGGTAGGCGTCTTATATTTGAGTAAACCAATAGCATACACATGAACTACATGCAAGTTAAATCCCGACTGACATCCCTGCTGGCACTCGCCGTTGTTTTCGTACTACAAGCCTGTGCCACGACCAGCACCCCGGTTGCTGTAGAGGGTACCAGATTGCAGACTGTAACCGGAGTAGATGGCAGGCCAAAACTGGTAGTAGGCATTGTGGTAGACCAGATGCGCTACGACTTTCTCTACCGTTATTGGAGCAAGTATGGGGAAGGCGGCATCAAGAAACTGGTCACGCAAGGGTTTAACTTCAAAAATAACCATTATAGTTACGTGCCGACCTATACCGGTCCGGGCCATGCTTCGGTGTATACCGGCAGCGTACCTGCTCTTAACGGCATCATCGGCAACGCCTGGTACGACCGAAACACAGGGGCTTCTATTTATTGCGTAGAAGACAAGACCGTGAAAACCGTAGGAAGCACTTCGGATGCCGGCCTGATGTCACCTAAAAACCTGCTGACCACGACCGTTACCGATGAGCTGCGCCTGTCAAACAACATGCAGTCAAAAGTAATAGGTATAGCCTTAAAGGACAGAGGAGCGATCCTTCCTGCCGGGCATACCGCCAACGGTGCCTACTGGTTCGATTCTCCATCGGGCAACTGGATCACCAGCACGTTCTACGCCAATGAACTGCCGCAGTGGGTGCAGGAATTCAACGGACAGAAACACGGCGACAGGTTACTGGGAGAGGTATGGAACACGCTGTTGCCGATCGAGCAGTACACCGAAAGCACAGCAGACGACATGCGCTGGGAGCGTCCGTTGTCCGGCGAAAAAAGTCCTGTGTTCCCGCACAACATACCTGCCATCCGGGGCAAAGACTATGAGTTGATCCGCTCCATACCTGCCGGAAACACGATTACAAAAGATTTTGCGCTGGCGGCGATACGCGGTGAACAATTGGGCAAAGGCAGCCATACCGATTTTCTGGCGCTCAGCTTCTCGACACCCGATTACACAGGCCACTCATTTGGTCCTAACTCCATTGAAGTGCAGGACATCTACCTGCGCCTGGACCGGGAACTGGAGGAACTGATCAATGTGCTGGAAAAAGAGATCGGCAAAGACAATGTCCTTATCTTCCTGACCGCTGATCACGGTGCCGCCCACGTGCCGGCGTATATGAGCTCCCTGAACATCCCTGCCGGGGTAGCGAATTCTAAAATATTGCAGGATTCTGTGGAAGTGTACCTCACTAAAACATACGGAAAAGGCAAATGGGTAGAGCGCTATACCAACCAGCAGCTATACCTGAACCGTAAGCAAATTGAGGCCAGGAAGCTCGACAGAACAGAAGTACAGAACAAAGTAGCCAATTATGTGCTGCGTTTCGAAGGCGTAGCCAGAGCCATAGCAGCAGACGCTATTCAGCAGACAGGCTGGACCGGCGGGCTGATGTCCCGTATAGAAAGTGGCTACAACGCGCAACGTTCCGGAGATGTGATCGTTGTGTTGCAGCCGGGCTGGTTTGAAGGCTATGGCAGCGGAGAACCCAAAGGAACAACCCACGGCTCGTACGCCAACTACGACACGCACGTGCCGCTGGTATGGTATGGCTGGAAAGTAAAGCCAGGCGAGAGCTCTGTAGAAACAGCGGTGGCAGATATTGCGCCAACAATTGCTTCCTGGCTCTACATACAGGAGCCAAACGGAAGCGTAGGCAAGCCCTTGCAAGAGTTAATGAAGTAATAATTCAGGTGCCGGGCCAGTAAATCCGGCATGCTTTTAAGTATATTTAGTAAATGATGGAGACTACAGAAAGAAATAACCCATGGCATAGCGTGAGCTTCGGTGAAGAAGCCCCAGCGGTAGTAACTGCCATAATAGAGATTCCGAAGGGTTCGAAAGCAAAGTATGAGTTGGATAAGGAAAGCGGTATGCTGAAGTTGGACAGAGTCCTTTTCTCTTCGGTAAACTATCCTGCCAACTACGGCTTTATCCCTAAAACTTATTGCGACGACAAAGACCCGCTTGATATCCTAGTGATCTGCTCATTGGATGTGGTTCCGATGTGCCTGATCGATGCAAAAGTGATCGGCGTGATGCGTATGATTGACAACAACGAAGAAGATGATAAGATCATAGCCGTCGCCAACAACGACATGTCTGTGCGTCACATCAATGACATTTCCGAATTGCCACCGCACACCCTGCTCGAAATGCGCCGTTTCTTTGAAGACTACAAGAAACTGGAGCACAAAGAAGTGATCGTAGAGCAATTCCTGGGCCGCGAGCCGGCGTATGAGATCATCCAGCAAAGCATTGAATTATACAATGCGACATTTGGTGAGCCTCAGCCAAAGAACATGATCTAAACTTTTTACTTTTCCTGTAAAGCCTGACGTAGATTAAAACCTGCTTCAGGCTTTTTTCATTTACAGGCAGATTTGTCTGCGGGAGCAGAAGTTACGAACTTGCAGGAAGGTATGGAAGAACGACAAACCATAAAGAGCAGCCGCAGACACCCGGTATCCGCACTTCTGCGGGAACTGGTAGAAGCGCTGCTGTATAGCAATGTGTTCATTTCTGCCTGCGCCTTCTGCCTCACCATCGAAACCTACCTGCTCACCGGGGTAAAGGTGTCTATACCCATGGCTGTCTTTGTGTTCCTGGCCACCCTCTTTACCTACAACCTGAGCAGCCTGCAAAGCGTGCTCCGCGGCAGGTATAGCGCAGCGGCCAAGCAGCAGTTACCGTGGGGACTGCGGCACAAGAAGCTGCTGGCAGTGCTGGGTGTGGCTGGCGTGGCGGGTGCTGCCCTGCTTTACTTCGTCTACGGACTCCAGGTAAATCTTTGGTTTGTGCTGCTGCTGGCCCTCATCTCGGTAGGGTATACCGTGCCGCTCTACGTTAAGCGGAAGCAATTGAAGCCACTCCGGAATGTGCCCTTGCTGAAGGTGTTCCTGATCGCGTTTGTGTGGTCGGCTGTCACGGTTTTTTTCCCTCTGGTCGATGCCGGGGTGGATGTATCGGAGGCGCCCGTGCTGCTGCTCTGGCTGCGCCGCCTGCTCTTTATCCTGTCGCTGGCTCTGCTCTTTGATATCCGGGACTATACCTACGACCGGTACACCCGGACACTTACCTTCCCCGGGCTCATAGGCGAAGGCTATACCCGACTTCTGTCATTGGGGCTGCTGGCTTTATATGCGGTGCTGGTCCTTTTTATGGTGCAGGACAGGGCGCTGCTGATCAGCCTGATCAGTAGTGGCGCAGTAGCCGGCCTGATCGTATGGCATGCATCCGAAGACAAACCCCGCATCTACTATGCCTTGCTGGCAGATGGCGCCATGCTCGTTCACTTTGCCTTCGTCTACCTGGCTACTTCCTGATGACAGGTCAGGTGCTGAAAGGCCTGTGGCAGGTGGTCAATTACATCAGATGCAATCAAGGCGATCTCCCCGACAGAGGCCTTCGCCAGATCTCCCGCCAACCCATGCACATATACCCCCAGCAGGCAGGCATCTTTAAGGCTATACTGCTGCGCTACCAGTGCCGTGATGATACCCGTGAGCACATCGCCGGTACCGCCTGTAGCCATACCTGCATTGCCGGTGGTGTTGAAGTAGATATCCCCTTCCGGCGTACCAATGGCAGAATGACTGCCTTTGAGTACCACATAACAGCTGTATACCCGGCAAAACTCCCGGAGTTCTTCCAGCCTGTCATATTCGTTTTTGGTTTTGCCTACCAACCGCTCAAACTCTTTCGGGTGCGGGGTTAAGATCACCTTGTTTCCGGGAAGCTGGGTTTTCAGCTTGTCACTGCCGGCAATCAGGTTGATGGCATCTGCATCGATCACCAACGGAGCATTAGCCGTGGCCAACAGCTGCCCCAGCAGGGTTTTGGTGACGCGCTCTGTCCCAATACCGGGTCCTATACCCAATGCGTTGTGTTTGTTGATAGTATCCGGCAGGTGAGACAAGTGCTTCCGATTGGTATCGGGCAGCAGCATCGCTTCGGGCACTGCCGTCTGCAGCACATCATATCCTATACCGGGCGCCTGCACCGTGAGCAGCCCGACGCCACTCCGCAAGCATGCTCTTGCTGCCAGCACGGCTGCTCCTATCTTTCCATAGCCGCCGCAGAGCAGAAGCGCATGCCCATACGTGCCTTTGTGCGAGAATTTTTTCCGGGGCTTGAGCAAAGCCTGTACTTCTTGCTGGGTGATAAAATAACTGCTCGTCTTTACTTCTGACATATAAGCAGGGCTCAGGCCGATCGGAACTACATGCCACTCGCCCACATAAGCCTCATGCTGCGGCAGAAAGAAAGCCAGTTTCGGCAGCTCAAAGCTTACCGTGTAGGTTGCCTGCACCACGGCGCCTTCGGCAGGCGTCTGCTTATCGGTGTAGAGTCCGGAAGGAAGATCGATGGCTGTCAGGCAGGCACCACTTTTATTTAGCATAGCGATCACTTCCGCAAACAAACCTGTCACCGGCCGTGACAAGCCTGTTCCGAATAAAGCATCTACCACGCATGATGCAGCAGGTATAGCCGGCATGTCCGCTGCACTTTTTATGGAATGCTGCTTTACTTCCTGCGGCAGCCGCTCCAGGTTTACCTGAAAGTCCGGAGAAACTTTGTTGCCTTCTCCTACCAGGTATACCTGCACGTCATACAGGCGCTGGTGCAGCAGCCGGGCGACAACCAGTCCGTCGCCGCCGTTGTTGCCGGGGCCGCAGAAGATGTGTACCGGCCGCTGGGTGGTGAATTTATTTTCATACCATCCCGCAAATGCTCTGCCTGCCCGTTCCATCAGGTCCGCCGAGGTGATGCCTTCCTCCCGGATGGTTTGCGCATCAGCCTCTCTTGTCTGTATAGCAGATAGGATTTTCATATGTGTTTTCTATACTTTAGAAATTTAAGATGGTTGTTGTGGTTGCTTTTTCCAGGAAGGACAACAGCTACTATTAGGGAGGATTTACTTGAATTTAAGGAATACTTTTCTTTATCCATCTTAGCTGCGTACTGCGGTTGTTGCTTTAGCAACCTGGTATTGTTTCATAGCTTCGCCTGTGCGGCGGGCACTTACTTTTTTCCTTGATGAAAAAAGTAAGCAAAAAAATCAAGACGCTCCAAACTCGCTGACCGCTCGAACAGTGGAGCGTCACAAAGTGCACTTGGCTCAAGATGTTGCTTTGTAGTTTCTGTTGTAAGTATGCCTTGCTATACCTGCCAGCTAGACCTATCTGCTATACCTGCCAAACAGCAGTAGCATTAAGTCCCCCTTCGAAGGGGCAGGGGGATGACTAATCAGTGGCTATGCAACAAGAGCCGTCGAACTGGAAAAGCAGGCTCCCCGCCTTCAATAAGGAGGGGCATGAGTGGTTGGACTCAGTATAGCCATCTCATGAACTGTTCTAGCTGTAGAGGCAGTTGCTAGCGACCTTCTCCCAGTCCTTGGGTGGAGCGCCTTGTAGGTT
>NZ_JSYF01000562.1:0-1640 GCF_054824225.1 Pontibacter sp. HJ8 | reverse complement strand
TAGATGGATTGATCTCAAAAAGCCTACCGCGCCCCTGGCTACGTTGCCGATCCGCATCATCAACATGGCCTGTGGACTAAAGCCACCATTTAAAAGAAATTAAAAGGAGAAAGTAACTCAAAGAGCAGCTTGTTTTTCCTTGAATTAGAAAAGAAATTAAGGCCTACAGCTACTGCAAAAAAGGAAAACAAAGCACAGGTAACTACTCGTAGAATACATCAAAACCTCTGAAATTTCGGCAGGACGTTTTCTGCCGCCCTACGTTGTGCGTCAAGTTAGTAACACGCCTAAAAGCTCTAAAAATGCTAACAAAACATATTTCATTTTCGCTTTGCCTCTTGGCATTCCTCGTTTTTGCTTATGATGGATTGGCACAAAGCAGAGACACTTTAATTGGAAAAGAGTATGTGAATAAATCACTTTACAAGGATCGGCAGGTGCTTCCTGATGTTTATGGGAAACCCAACCCGGACCTGCAAAAATCATTGACGCAGGTGAAGGGCAATCTCTACCGGCATACCAACGACACCATTCCATCGCTACACAGCGGCCTTGTATTGATCACGAAAGCAGGAGCTATTGTTATTGACCCCGCTTTAACACCCGCCGCCATTTGGCTGAATGATGAAATAAAAAAGCGGTTCAAGGTACCGGTGAAATATGTAATTCTGACCCATGCGCATTACGACCATGCAGGAGGTTCTCAAATTTTTCAACAGGACGGGGCAAAGGTCATCATTCAGAAAAACGGGTTAGAACCCATTATTGGCGAAAAGCTTCCCATAGCCGTGCCCGATATTGTATATGAAAAACAATTGACCATAAAACTTGGCGGCGAAACGGTGATTCTTCATCACATTGCACCCAGCCATTCCAACAGCATGTCGGTCGTGTCGTTCCCTGCTTACAAAGCCCTTCAGTTGACCGATGTCGGGCAATCCAACACCATGCCCTATAATGATTTTCTGGACTTTTATTATGATGGCTGGATAGAAACACTCAACTGGGTTTTAAAGCAGGATGTGGATTTTATCGACATCGGCCACTATACACCCGCTACATTGGAGACAATCAAAAACGAAAGAGACTACATGGTTGACCTTCACCAGCAGGTATTAAATCTGGTGCGCCAGGGCCAAAGCTGGGATCAGTTATACCGGAATGTAAAGTTTTCAGACACTGTAAAAAGCTGGTACGGCTTCGCTACCATGAGTAAACTGAACATTTTGGGCATGCATAGATGGGTAACCAATCACAGACGAGGAGTTTGGTGACCCTTCTATTCTTGTTTGCTAAGGAACCCTATCAACTCGAACACACAAAAAAGCATTGGCAATATGACGGGGCGACGAATATGTATTCAACTTTTTATTTGCTAATCAGCGGCGGTTTCCTCTAACAGATAACGTCGAGCTACAATATGAAAAATGTGCTTCGGTATCTTTAATCAGCAACGGTACCAAGCAGACAGAAAAAGGAATGCCACCACATCGTCAATGCTTTAAGTTAGCTGTAATGGTAACAGGCGCCACCACAAACAGGCACAGCAAATTAGCAAAGTTAAGCGGGAAGGAAAATCTACCTTTCCTATTTTGCCTTGTGACCTAGCGCATACTTTCTCTAATTTTTTCCCGATGCTC
>NZ_JSYF01000561.1:0-2433 GCF_054824225.1 Pontibacter sp. HJ8 | reverse complement strand
AGTCCCGGTTTTTGAAAGAAGTGCTGTTTAACACTTCTTCCACAATTTTTTTCCAGGCCGGTTCTCTGAACCATTCATCCTGTGGTGTGCCAAATCCTATTTTGTCCTGGCGCATCCTTATTTTTTCAGGAAGCACTCCCTTCATTGACTCTCTTAAGATGTATTTGGTAATGCCGTCCCGGATAGCCCAGTCAGCGGAACTGGCCAGCGTCTTTTCGACCAGCCTGTAATCCAGGAAGGGCACCCGTGCCTCCAGTGAAAAGTGCATCGAATTCACATCCTCCCACTTGAGGAGATGTTCTAGCTTATTTTCAAAATGATCCAGCAGGGAATCTTTTAGGGTAGTAGATCCATAGAGTTTACCCGCTATCGCATTGGTCTTGCTGTATTTGTCAACAAATGATTTGTTCAGGTATCCTTTTTCTCCTACCCGTACCTTCGTTCTTAGTTTTTCAGGAAATAGAAAATAGACGAATGATTTGATGCCATACAGGCTGCGGTGGTTTTTCGAATAATGGAATATTTCTGATGCCAGCCTGCCTACCTTAAAATTTCGCAACAGGTCTTTAAAATAAAACCCGAAAAAATAATGATAGCCGGCGAGCTCTTCGTCTGCTCCTTGCCCGTCCAATGTTACCACTACATTCCCTTTTGCCAGCTCCATCACTTTGTACTGCGCGTAAGGAGATGTTGAGGGTATAGGTTCTGCATGCGTTCTGACAAATTGCATCAGATCTTTTTCCAGTGTCTCTGCAGTTGGGGAGATATAGTGCATGTTGTGGAGCAAAGGCTTGTACTCATCGATAAATTTCCTTTCGTCCCCGATCTGTCCTTTCTCATACACGGCCGAAAAAGTATTCAGGTCTGTTTTATTACAGTCCTTGAGCAAGACGGAAACAATGGTTGAAGAATCCAATCCACCACTCAGGCAGACACCTACCGGTACGTCACTTCTAAGGCGCAGTTTGATTGCTGAAGTCAGCAGTTCTTTGTACTCTCCGGGATTCTTAAAGCTTTGTGTTCTGGCTACCCTTTCCCTTAGATCATACCATTTGCTAAAAGCAACCTGGCCATGCTTAACGCGAAGCTTCATCCCATGCTGCAGCTTCTTTACATTGCTGAAAAATGTTTCTTCCGTCTGATCTGTCCTGTTAAACGCCAGGTAGTCAAAAATGCTCTGATAGTTTGGGGCAGGCTTTGTGTCCAGCAGGCTCAGGAGAGGAGGGATCTCTGAGCAGAAAGCAAAATAATTTTTATCCTGAATGTAGTAGAAAGGCTTTACCCCATACCTGTCCCGGGAGGCAAATAATGATCCATCCTGCCGGTCATAGATGGCAAACGCCCACATCCCGTTGAAATGATGCATGCAATCTTCTCCCCAGTGAATGTAAGCATTCAGCAGTACTTCCGTATCTGTTTTTGTCCTGAAAACGACTCCCTGGCCCTGTAGCTCCTCCCGCAATTCCACATAGTTGAATATTTCACCATTAAAAACCAGCACATAGCGATCATCGGACGAGATCATGGGCTGGTGCCCGTCAGGAGACAAATCAATAATGCTCAGGCGAACGAAACCTAAACCTACCGAGTCTTCAATAAAAATGCCTTCATCATCAGGTCCACGATGCTTCATTCGTTGCATCATCACGCGCAGAGAACTTTCTTTAGGTGATTCCTGATCAAAATTTATGATACCTGCTATTCCACACATTGTCTTAACGTCTATTATTGATTTCTAAGATAAATTATACGAAGGGGCTCCGACTGGCTGTATAGGTTGGAAAGGGAATGCACGGGCCCGGAAATGGTGCTGCCAGATGTGGTGTTCCTCAGCTGGTATTGCTGCTCAGGTTATGCAGCACCTTGCAAAGTGCTTTGTTTTGCGCATCCGGTATGGCATACACAAAGGCGCTATCCCTCTCACCGGTCACTTTCGCGATTACTGCTTCTACAAATTCCTGGAGTTGTTTTAGGGGTACCGGGTAAAAATAAAATCCTTGTAAAACAGCAGCCTCAGCCGGTATTTCCTTCGCTTTTAAACCAGGAGACTGGAGCCAAACACAGCCCAGCAGTTTTCCGTTTTCAACCCAAGTATAGGGTTGCTGGCCTGATTCAAACCGCTTCATCGCGTCAATCAAAAACTCCCAACGGGTGGTCAAGGTGCCCTTGGGTTGGTAGCATAACAAATCACGAAGGCTGTTTTTGTTTATAAACGGACTTGTATCTGGAAGTACAATCCTAGAAGAACTTAGCCGGTAAGAGGTGTGTGTCCCGGAGGAGACTGCTTTTAAAGGGACTGCATGTAAAATTGGTTGATACCCCTGGGCCTTCACTAATTTAGCTTTTTCCTTGAGAAGCGAAGTCTTGAATTTCAACCTTCTTATTGTGCTTTGCTGAATGCCAGCCTTGGGCAATAGTTTTTTCAGGTATTCG
>NZ_JSYF01000560.1:0-3907 GCF_054824225.1 Pontibacter sp. HJ8 | reverse complement strand
CAGCTTCTTATCAAGAAAGACCGAGGGAAGGGCCCGATGACGTCTTAGCAACCTTGTACCAGCTTGGTGCTAACTCCCTTCTCAGCTATATTATAGTTGAGAGAAGATAAGAAAGTATATCCTGCCCGGGTGTCCTTCTTGATAAGTGAGTAGTTAGAAACTTAGAAGAAGAGAACACCAGCCATGACAAACCATCCCATCCACAGTATATTAAAGGAAAGAGTGCTTGTGCTTGACGGCGCGATGGGCACTATGATCCAACGTTACCAGCTTACGGATGCTGACTTCCGGGGCGAACGGTTCAAAGATCATCCCTCCGACCTGAAAGGCAACAACGACCTGCTTTCCATTACCCGTCCCGACGTGATCCGCCAGATCCACCTGGACTACCTGGAGGCAGGTGCTGATATCGTGGAAACCAACACCTTCAGCGGTACAAGCATTGCCATGGCGGATTATCACCTGGAGCATATCGTGTATGAGCTGAACCACGAGTCAGCCAGGATAGCACGGCAGGCGGCAGATGACGTACAGGCCAAAACGCCCGGCCATACCCGCTTCGTAGCCGGTGCCATCGGGCCCACGAACCGCACGGCTTCGCTATCTCCGGATGTCAACAACCCGGGCTACCGCGCCATCACCTTCGATCAGCTGGTAGAGGCTTACTATGAGCAGGTACGCGGCCTCGTGGATGGGGGCTCCGATCTGCTGCTGGTAGAAACCGTATTTGATACGCTCAACTGCAAGGCCGCACTTTTTGCGATACAGCAGTATGTGCAGGATGGCGGCAAAGAGCTGCCGGTGATGGTATCCGGCACTATCACCGATGCCAGCGGCCGTACCTTGTCCGGTCAGACAGTGGAGGCTTTCTGGAACTCTATATCGCATGTGCCGCTGCTCAGCGTAGGCTTCAACTGTGCCCTGGGCGCGCGCCAGCTGAAGACGCACATCCAGGAGCTGTCCCGTATCTCGAACTGTTACATCAGCGCTTACCCCAATGCCGGTTTGCCAAACGCCTTCGGTGGCTATGACGAGACTGCCCAGCAAATGGGCGCTATCGTGGAGGAATACCTGAAAGAGGGGCTCGTAAACATACTTGGGGGTTGTTGTGGCACTACGCCCGTACATACCAGAGTAATCGCAGACTTAGTGCAAAAGTATAAACCGCACGTTCCTACCCCGGTTCCCCCGCTCCCGCGCTACAGCGGCCTGGAGCCCCTCACCATCACTCCTGAAAGCCTTTTTGTGAATGTCGGCGAACGCACCAACGTGACCGGCTCCAAGATGTTCTCCCGGCTTATAGTTAACGGAAAGTTTGAAGAAGCTTTGGCCGTTGCCCGGCAGCAGGTAGAAGGCGGCGCTCAGATCATCGATGTGAACATGGACGAAGGTATGCTGGACTCCGAGCAGGCTATGACTAACTTCCTTCACCTGATCGCTTCCGAACCGGATATCTCCAAACTGCCCATCATGATCGACTCCTCGAAGTGGAGCGTGATCGAGGCGGGCTTGAAATGTGTGCAGGGTAAATCCATTGTGAACTCCATCTCCCTGAAAGAAGGCGAAGAAGCTTTCCGGAAACTTGCCCGCAAAGTGCGCCAGTATGGCGCCGCTGTGGTGGTGATGGCGTTTGATGAGACAGGCCAGGCCGATACGCTGGAGCGCCGAAAGGAAATCTGTGAGCGCTCTTACCGCATACTGGTAGACGAGGTAGGCTTCCCACCACAGGACATTATTTTCGACCCGAACATACTGGCCATCGCCACAGGTATAGAAGAGCATAACAACTACGCCGTTGACTACATCGAAGCGGTAAAATGGATCAAAGCCAACCTGCCGCACGTGCTGATCAGTGGTGGCGTGAGCAACCTGTCTTTCTCTTTCCGCGGCAATGATGCCGTGCGCGAAGCCATGCATACCATCTTCCTCTACCACGCCGTGCAGGCAGGTATGGACATGGGAATCGTGAATGCCGGTATGCTCGGTATCTACGAAGAAATTCCCGCCGATCTGCGTGACCTGATCGAGGATGTGATCTTCAACCGCCATCCGGATGCCACAGAAAAGCTGGTGACGTATGCTGACACCATAAAAGGCAAAGGCAAGGTAGCCGCAGGAGCCGATAATGCCTGGCGCGAGGCCCCTGTGGAAGAGCGCCTGAAGCATGCGCTGGTCAAAGGGATCGTCGAATTTATTGAAGAGGACACCGAAGAAGCACGCCAGCAGGCCACCAAAACACTGGATGTGATCGAAGGACCCCTGATGGCCGGTATGTCGGTGGTAGGCGACCTGTTCGGTGCCGGCAAAATGTTTTTGCCGCAGGTGGTGAAGAGCGCACGTGTGATGAAAAAGTCAGTAGCCTACCTGCTGCCTTTCATGGAGAAGGAGAAGCTCGCATCCGACACCTCCAAGTCAACGGCGGGCACGATACTCATGGCGACCGTGAAGGGCGACGTGCACGACATCGGCAAAAACATTGTGGGGGTGGTGCTGGCCTGTAACAACTACGAGGTGATCGACCTGGGCGTGATGGTGCAGCTGGATAAGATCCTGTCGGAGGCAGAAGCGCACCAGGTAGACATCATCGGTCTGAGCGGCCTGATCACGCCTTCGCTGGATGAGATGGTCTACGTGGCACAGGAGATGGAGCGGCGTGGCATGAAGATCCCGTTGCTGATCGGTGGCGCCACCACCTCCCGGATACATACCGCTGTGAAGGTGGCGCCGCAGTATAGCGGGCCGGTTGTGCACGTGCACGATGCATCCCGCAGTGTGACGGTGGTGAGCAGCCTGCTGGGCAGCGAGCGGGACGCTTATATCGCGGAGATCAAAGCAGAGTATGAAAAGCTTCGGGAAGACCACCACGGCCGGTTAAAAGACCGCGCGTTCGCCAGTATAGAAGAAGCCCGGGCCAATAAGTATAAAATAGATTGGGCTGCTACCCAGCCTGCCAAGCCAAGCTTTATCGGCAACCAGGTATATACCAATTACCCCTTGTCGGAGATCGTGCCGTACATCGACTGGACACCGTTCTTCCATACCTGGGAGCTCAAGCGCCAGTATCCGAAGATATTTGATGATCCGGAGTTAGGCTCAGAAGCCCGCAAACTCTTTGCTGACGCGCAGGAAATGCTGCAGGAGATCGTAGATAACCAGCTGCTGGAAGCCCGTGCGGTGGTGGGATTCTATCCGGCCAATGTAGAGGCCGATGACACGATTGCGGTATACGCGGATGATTCACGTGAAAACGTGCTGACCGAATTCCACACACTGCGACAGCAGGGCAAGAAAGGCGCGAACGTACCCAACCTGGCTTTCTCCGATTTCGTGGCGCCGAAAGAAACCAGCGTTCCCGACTACATTGGCGGCTTTGTGGTATCGGCCGGCTTTGGCATCGAGAAGCTGCTGGAAAAATACGAAGCCGAGCACGACGACTACCGGTCCATTATGGTCAAAGCCCTGGCAGACCGCCTGGCGGAAGCCTTTGCCGAACTCATGCATGCCAAAGTGCGCAAAGAGCTGTGGGGCTACGAACCGGAAGAAAACCTGAGCAACGAAGAGCTGATCAAAGAGAAGTATACAGGCGTTCGACCAGCCCCCGGCTATCCCGGCTGCCCGGACCACACCGAGAAGATCACGCTCTTTAACCTGCTCGATGCCGAAAGAACATCCGGTGTTATACTTACCGAAAACCTGGCCATGTACCCGGCATCTTCAGTGAGCGGTTTATACTTCTCACATCCAGAATCCAGGTACTTCGGCTTGGGTAAGATCGGCGAAGACCAGGTAGCAGACATCGCGCGGCGCAAAGGTATGCCGAAGTGGGAGCTGGAGCGCTGGTTGTCTCCGAACCTGAACTACGATCCAAAGCCGGTCGTGCAGCAGCAGGCCGTGTAAAAGAGATGTT
>NZ_JSYF01000559.1:0-2616 GCF_054824225.1 Pontibacter sp. HJ8 | reverse complement strand
ATCATTACTTAACATTGGTACGTTAAAATTAAAATACAACTTATTATTTAATAAAATATATTTCGTATACCTATCTAAGAGCATTCCATTACAGATTACTACCATGCGTAAACCTCTAATTTCTGCCATACTTTTACTGATGGGTAGTGTTAGATTGCTGGCGCAACTTGGTAACCCATTTATACAGTCCTTCCCTCCCGATGCTTACTACAGCAATACCTACATCTCCAGCCCGCAAAACTGGGGAATCATACAGGATAACCGGGGGATCATCTATGTCAGTAATACCACCGGGATACTGGAGTATGACGGCATTTCGTGGAAGTTAGTAGAAGGGACAGGCTACCAGGGGCGTTTTCAGTTTGCAAAAAACAGCGAGGGCAAAATCTTTGTCGGCAGCAACAACGACTTTGGCTATTTAGCGCCTGACTCAGCCGGAAGAATGCAGTTCATTACTTTGCTGCCATACCTGAAAGGAAAGTATCCGGACTTAAGTATAACTAAGATAACAGCGCTGGGCCGCGACGTATATTTCACTGACGGGCAGCAGATTTTCCGCTGGACCGGCCGGGATTTCAAGGTATGGAAAAGCAAAGCGGGTTATGCCAGTGTTTTAAATTGCCGCAACCGGTTGTATGCCATTGATAAAGCCAGAGGGCTGTGTGTACTGGAACAAGAACACTTTAAGCCTTTGCCCGGTGCAGCAGGTTTTCACAATTTAACTGTGACGGCACTCCTCCCGCTTCCGGCTACAAAGGCTTCCAAACAAAACTTATTCGCAGTCACGTTTGAGCAAGGCCTTTATAGGTATGAAGATCAGGCACTGCAAAAGCTGCCGCTGCCTCCTGAAGAAGGGCTGCATCAGGAGTACTTTATGCACGGTGTGACCCTAGCCGATGGCTCCATTGCGCTGGCAACCGTAACCAGGGGCGTAGTGATCATACACCCAAAAGGAGAGGTAAAAAAAATAATAAAAAAGGAAGAAGGCTTGCTTGACAACGCGGTTCTGTACCTCTACAGAGATAAGGAAAACGGGCTGTGGGCAGCTTTAAACAAAGGCCTCAGCCGCATCGACTACCCCTCCCCTGTCACTTTTTTAAACGAAACTTCAGGGTTGGATGGAATCGTGCTCTCTGTTTTGAAGAAAAATCAGTACTTGTATGCAGGTACTTCTTCCGGCTTATATATTGCAGATGAGGAAGCCGCAGAGCCCGAGTTTCATAAAATCCCGCAGTTGCAAAACGAAGTCTGGAAAATACTGGATTCAGGTGATACGCTGCTCATTGTTAGTACACCGGGGGTATATGCACTTTCAAACCAGGTATTAAAACAGGTCTCCCCTCTGGGGGCTGACATTATTTACAAGACCATTCACCGGTCCGGAAGAAACCCGAACAAGTATTACATAGGCTCTTCCGAGGGATTGGCTGCTCTTGTGCATCGCCGGGGCAGGTGGAAGTGGGAAGGCAAAATCGAGGGGGTAAACCACGATGTGACCTGGCTGGCTGAGGACAAAGCAGGTATGCTCTGGGCAACTTGTGACGACAATATCTCCTCGATTGATGATTCGAAGGAATATTGTTTACAACCCCCTGTCCAGAACTACAAACCCTCAGCTGAACTGGTAAAAAAATTACGCAGGCTAGAGGTGCAAAGTATAAACGGCAACATCTATTTCGGCACCAGCATCGGCATCTTCAGTTTGCAGAGGCAAGACAGGCGCCTGCTGTTAAAACCGGATAGCACCTTTGGTACTTTATTCGCTGACGGTACACGCGAAGCCATTAACCTGACCCAAGACCAGCATGACCGGGTATGGCTGACGTCGGAATTCAAGTCCGGGCCAGTACAAAAGCAACCGGATCGGGGTTACCTCTGGGATACTATCCCCCTCAGCAGGATGCCGAGGGTAGATGTCTGGACGATACACACAGACCCGGAAGGCATTGTTTGGCTGGGCACGACCGAAGGTATTTTCCGGTACAATCCTGCTATACCTAAAAACTATAAAACGCAGCAGCAAACCGTTCTCCGGAAGGTGAACCTGTTAGGAGATTCCACGATATTTCATGGCGCCTTTGACCACAAGGGTACTCCCACCATCAAACAACCCGCTCAATTCAATTTAACGCTCCCGCACGCCATCCGGTCGATCAGTTTCGAGTATGCAGCCACCTCATTCGATGCACCTGACCAGCTTGTGTACAGCTACATGCTGGAAGGTGAAGATAAGAAATGGTCCCACTGGACGGCGGAGACGAAAAAGGAGTTTACGGGTCTTGATGAGGGAGCGTATGTGTTCAAGGTGAAATCGAAAAATATCAATGGAACCCAAAGCCCGGCAACCGCTTTTGAATTCTCCTCCTTGCCGCCCTTTTACAGAACGTGGTGGGCGTATATTTTTTATGGCCTGTGCCTGATAGCGGGCGTAGTTGCCGTAGACCGCAGACAGCGCCGGCGGCTGATCCGAAAGGAGCGGGAAAAAGCCCGTGAGCGGGAGCTGGCGCATGCCCGCGAAATCGAAAAAGCATACCTTGAATTGAGACAAACCCAGAACCAGCTGGTGCAGAAAGAGAAAATGGCTTCGTTGGGCGAGCTTACGGCTGGCATTGCCCA
>NZ_JSYF01000558.1:0-1485 GCF_054824225.1 Pontibacter sp. HJ8 | reverse complement strand
AGCCATAAAATTTGTAATTTATTCGGCTATAAATCAGCCTACTAAAGTTTACGTATGGCCCAGCTTGTCAGGTAGTTTGAGGTGAGGACGCTCCGATAAAATTAGTGATCTTACTTCTGTCCGGGGTTAAATCTCTCTGAAACTGTTCGAAGGTATGCTGGGTATAGGTTCATCAGGAAACAGATTTTAAAGCCTTTCCTGTTCCAGCTGTCCCAACCACTGCTCCACCTGCCGCACATCCACGGTATAGTTTTCCAAGGTATCGCCTGCTGTACCTACCACTGCGCTATACCTGAACCCAAGGCCTTTGCAAAGCAGGAAATAATGTGTTTTGATCAGATTGGCCGGGTGAAACTCCAGCACCTGGCACTGCCCGGCGAAGAGCAGGTTGGTCAGGCCAGCGCCGTGCGGAGCCACTACCACATCTGCATCAAAAAAAAGCTGCACCTGCTGCTGATAACTCAGCTCCTCTGCCCGCACCACCTCAACCCCATACCTGGCGAGCACGGGCAGCAGCTCCTGCTCATTGAGCACACGGCGGGTTTTGGCAGCTGCCCGGCTAATGTAAAGGCGTTTTTTGCGGCTGCTCTGTTGCACGCTGTAACCGCGCCATACCTTGTCGCGCAGCCAAGCTCCGGCTTCGGAAGGCAGATAGCCGCTTTGTGTATTGGTGATAAAACCAGGAAGTATAAACTCCTCCAGCTGCCACTTTTCGTGCCTGCCAATGTAGACCATTTCCGCCAGAGGGTAATCCCTCAGCACGAAAGCCAGAGTCTGGAGTTGGTATGCAGCCATGTCACGGCGCATGATGACTTTGATTGGCTCCTGCACAGTTTGCAGGACCAGGTATAGCCGCGGCAGGCAGTCAAAAAACCAGTGGAAATTATTGTGATCGGCCCAAGGCAGGTGCAGCACGGAGGTATACACGCCTTGTTTATACCTGGGCAGCATGGGGTCAGGTGTTTTAAAGGCATTGGATTTGGCCAGCCGGCTCACTTCAAACACCGATTCCACGATCAGACTTCCCTCCTGCACCACGGCGCCGGAATTGCCCAGCAACTCCACATCCTGCAGCCGTACCAGGTACTGCTCCTTCTGCCGGTAGCCCAGGCTATAGTCGATCGCGTAATTGAAACTGGCTGCCGACTGCTCCAGGAAGGTGGTTTCTTCTTCATTGAAGCGCAGAACATAGCTAGTTGCCAGGGTTTGCCGGCCCGGATGGTGCAGCACCGAGGTATAGCGGAAGTAATAGCCGAAGGCATGCAATAACCTGAAAAAAGCCTTTTTGAGCATAGACAAGCAATGTGTTGCGGAAAGATACTATATTTTAGTTTAGTGAGGTTTCTGAGTTTGAAAGTTAGAGAGTTAAAAGTGAAGAGGTATTTCTCCTTGTCATTTCGAATGCAATGAGAAATCTGGATTCTTTCATGGCCTCCACACTATTTCAGATTTCTCTCAGCGATGCTGGCTCTTTTCGACTCTCGT
>NZ_JSYF01000073.1:0-8237 GCF_054824225.1 Pontibacter sp. HJ8 | reverse complement strand
TGGTCGAAATGACAAGAAAAACAGGTATAGAAAGGTATAGCGCTCAGGTATAGCAAAACATCCTTACAACAGCTGCTACAGAGCAATGGCTTGTGCCAGGTGCACTTTACGGCGCTCCACTGTTCGAGCGTTCAGCGAGTGGGGGTAGGGGCCCTCGATTTGGAGCGTCTTGATTTTTTTGCCTACTTTTTTTATCAAGAAAAAAAGTAGGTGCCCGCCGCACAAGCGAAACTATGCAACAACGTCAGGTTGCTCAAAGCAAAATAATTGCTACGGCAGGTATAGCTTAGACAATGTCAGCAATTAAATATGCCACAATGCCACAGCCACTCCTCACTTTTCCCTTTGTGACATAGGAATTTACGTAGCTTTTGCTTTGTTGGAAGAGTAGCCATTCCAGACCGGCAAATATGGCAGACAGGCTTTTCAGCTGTTATTCTGGTATTGTTTTAGTACAGAACTTTAGAGATATCAAAAAAACAGCTTATTTTTGACGATATTGCAGACACAGGATTTCATTTAAGAACAACAATACAGATGTTTGATTTTTTCGGTAAAACCGTTGCGAAACTATTCGGAACCAAGTCCGACAGAGATATAAAGGAGGTTGTTCCTTACGTATCTAAAATAAACGAAGAATACGCAAAGCTTGCGAGCCTTACCGATGATCAGCTTCGGCAGAAAACGGCCGAGATCAAAGGCATCATTGATGAGCGGCTCAAGCCTACAGATGATAAAATAGCTGCCCTGCACAAGCGTGTGGCAGATGAGCCGGAGCTCAATATAGTAGAGAAAGAAAGTATTTTTTCTCAGATCGATGATCTGGAGAAAGAACGAAACAAAGAACTGGAGGTAGTGCTGTTGGAAGTGCTGCCTGTTGGTTTTGCCATCGTCAAAGAAACGGCCCGTCGCTGGAAAGAGAACGGACAACTGGTGGTTACGGCTACCGACATGGACCGTGAGATTTCTGCACGCAAGCCAAACGTACAGATTGACGGCGACAAAGCTGTCTGGGCGAACAGATGGGTGGCTGCCGGCAACGAAATTGTCTGGGACATGCTGCACTACGATGTGCAGCTGATCGGTGGTGTCGTGCTACACCAGGGGAAGATCGCCGAAATGGCAACAGGTGAAGGTAAAACGCTGGTGGCAACACTGCCGGCTTTCCTGAATGCCCTCTCGAAGCGTGGGGTGCACGTGGTAACCGTGAACGACTACCTGGCACGCCGTGACTCGGAGTGGATGGCGCCTTTGTTCGAATTCCACGGCCTGACGATCGACTGTATCGACAAGCATACCCCGAACTCGGAAGCCCGCCGTAACGCCTACCGTGCCGACATCACCTACGGTACCAACAACGAATTCGGGTTTGACTACCTGCGCGACAACATGGCGCGTGAAACCAAAGACCTGGTACAGCGCAAGCACCATTATGCGATGGTCGATGAGGTAGACTCCGTTTTGATCGATGATGCCCGTACGCCTTTGATCATTTCCGGTCCGGTGCCGCGTGGCGACGAGCATGAGTTCTACCAACTGAAGCCGCGCATTGCCATGCTGGTAGATGCGCAGCGCAAAGTAGTGAACAACTTCCTGACGGAAGCCAAGCGCCTGATCAAGGATGGAAACACGCAGGAAGGCGGCCTCTCGCTTTTCAGAGCCTACCGTGGCCTTCCGAAGAGCAAGCCACTGATCAAATTCCTGAGCGAGACCGGTAACCGTGCCATCATGCAGAAGGTGGAGAACCACTACCTGCAGGATAACTCCCGCATGATGCCGGAGGCTGACGAGCCGCTCTACTTCACTATCGACGAGAAGCACAACCAGATCGAACTGACCGAAAAAGGCATCGACCTGATCACAGGACAGGGCGAAGACCCGCAACTCTTCATCCTGCCGGACATCGGAACGGAGATTGCCAACATCGAAAACAACAAGTCGCTTTCTGAGGAGGAAGTACTCCACTCCAAAGAACAGTTGATCGCTGACTTCCAAGACAAGTCGAAGCGTGTGCATACCATCAACCAGTTGCTCAAGGCCTATACCCTGTTCGAAAAAGATACAGAGTATATTGTGACGCCGGACCACAAAGTGAAGATCGTGGATGAGCAAACCGGTCGTGTGATGGAAGGCCGTCGCTACTCAGACGGACTGCACCAGGCGATTGAGGCGAAAGAGAACGTGAAGGTAGAGGATGCCACGCAGACCTACGCCACCGTTACGCTGCAGAACTACTTCCGTATGTACCACAAGCTGTCAGGTATGACAGGTACTGCCGAAACAGAAGCAGGCGAATTCTGGGATATCTACAAACTGGATGTGGTGGTCATCCCGACCAACCGCCCTATTTCCCGAAAAGACGAGCACGACAAGGTATACAAGACCACGCGTGAAAAATATAATGCTGTGGCCGATGAGATCGTGCAGCTGACGGAGGCTGGCCGCCCGGTACTGGTAGGTACTACCTCTGTGGAAATTTCGGAACTGATCAGCCGTATGCTGACGCTTCGCAAGATCAGGCACCAGGTGCTCAACGCCAAACTGCACCAGAAGGAGGCCGAAATTGTAGCCGAAGCCGGTAAGTCAGGCACGGTGACCATCGCTACCAACATGGCCGGTCGTGGTACCGACATTAAGCTTTCGCCTGAGTCGAAGGCTGCCGGTGGTCTGGCCATTGTGGGTACAGAGCGCCACGAATCCCGCCGCGTAGACCGCCAGTTGCGTGGTCGTGCCGGTCGCCAGGGTGACCCGGGTTCTTCCCAGTTCTTCGTGTCCCTGGAAGACAACCTGATGCGTTTGTTCGGGTCGGACCGTATTGCCCGCCTCATGGACCGTATGGGTCTGGAGGAAGGCGAAGTGATCCAGCACTCCATGATCACGAACTCGATCGAGCGTGCTCAGAAAAAAGTAGAAGAGAACAACTTCGGCCAACGTAAGCGCCTGCTGGAGTACGATGACGTGATGAACGCACAGCGCGAAGTGGTGTACAAACGCCGCCGCAACGCCCTATATGGAGAGCGTCTCGAGCTCGATATCTGGAACATGATCTATGATATCAGTGAGGAGATGGTGGTGAACTACAAGAACACCGGCGATTACGAAAACTTTAAGCTGCACATTATCCGCGTGTTCGGTATTGATACCCAGCTCTCGGAGAATGAATTCAAGACAGTTCAGGCCAACCAGCTGGCCGAGCGCCTCTATAACGAAGCGCTCAACCATTACCTGACCAAGAACAAACAGATCGCAGAGCAGGCATACCCGATCATCGCCGACATCCACCAGAATCGTGGACCGATGATCGAGAACGTAGCTGTGCCATTCACAGACGGCAAGCGCCAGTTAGCTGCTGTGGCTAACCTGACCAAAGTGTATGAGTCGCATGCCATGGAGCTGATCCGTTCTATGGAGAAGATCATCACGCTGGGCACCATCGACCAGGCCTGGACAGACCACCTGCGCCAGATGGACGACCTCAAGCAGGTAGTACAGAATGCGGTATACGAGCAGAAAGATCCGCTGCTGATCTACAAGTTTGAGTCATTTGAATTGTTCAAGCGCATGATCGGCAAGGTGAACGAAGAGACCGTATCCTTCCTGTTCCATGCCTACATCCCGGTGCAGGCGCCCGAGCAGGTACAGGCGCCGCGTCCACAGCAGATGCCAAAAGCGCCGGTGCTCCATGAGGAAAAAGCAGAAGTGCACTCTTCGCTGGAAGGCGGCAACGGCGCTACGTCTATGCCGGTACCCGAGCCAGCGCGCGTGATGCCGGCTCACTCGCAGCGCGTAGCAGGCCGCAATGACCGTGTCAGCGTACAGTACAACGATGGCCGCGTCGTCAAGGACGTGAAGTTCAAAACAGTAGAAGAAGATCTGCTGCACAACCGCTGCACACTGATTGAAGAATAAATAAGATAACCGCCGCCCGGTATACCCGGCGGCGGTTGTTTGATTTCCGGACTTTTGATGGAGGATGTAAGAGAAAGTATACTTTCTTCTTGTGTCCTTTGTCTTTTAGCTAAACTTATGTCAGGAGGAGAACTCGCATCTTACATTGACCATACGCTGCTGCGCCCCGAGGCAACCGAAGAGCAGGTGCTGCAGCTTTGTGATGAAGCCCGCAGCTACAGCTTTGCAGCAGTCTGCATCGCGCCCTGTTATGTGCAGTTGGCAAAGGAGCGCCTGGGACCGGGCGCACTCGTAAAAATAGCGACCGTTGTAGGGTTCCCGCTGGGTTACCAGCACACCAAGGTGAAGTTCCTGGAGACACACCAGGCGATAGAGGACGGGGCCAACGAGATCGATGTGGTAATGAACATCTCGGCTTTCAAGTCGGGGAAGTACGACGGAGTAGAAAGTGAGTTAGGAGATCTGGCGAAATTCTGCCACCTGAAAGGGGCAGCGTTGAAAGTGATCATTGAGACGGCACTGCTTACCAAAGAAGAAATTGAAAAGACCTGTGAGATCTGCGTGGCAGCCGGTGCGGACTTTGTGAAAACCTCGACAGGCTTTGCCGGTGGCGGTGCCAAAGTGGAAGATATTCTGCTCATGCGCCGCGTATTGCCCATTCATATCAAGATCAAAGCGTCAGGAGGCATCAAAACATTTGCCGATGCCCAGGCGTTAATCCAGGCTGGAGCAGACCGGTTGGGTTGCTCGGCCAGCATACAAATTGTAAAACATGAACAGAGCGCTTAGCTTTTTAGTAGTATTTGTTATCCTTCTTTCTTCTGCCTGTTCACCTTCAGCAGGAGCCCGCAAAGGCACCGCAGGCGATACGGGAGCCAAAGCAAAGGTTGTGGAAGACCTGAGTGTATACCGCCCGAAATACCCGGTTGAAGAAGCAGGAGCTATGGCCGCACGGGCCGAACCGACTGCCCATGTAAACGATCGGGTAGCTGTGCTGCTGGACACGGTAGCCAGTGTGAACAAAGGTATAAAGTATGCCCAAGGCTACCGCATACTGGCCTACAATGGCTCCGAAAGACAAACCGTTATGAACCTCCGCAAGTCTATTATCGCACGCGTGCCGGAGCAGAAGGATTATCTGACATACCAGCAACCTAATTTCCGGCTCAAAATAGGTGACTACTTCAGTCGCATCGAGGCCCAGCAGGTGCTCAATCAGATCAGCGACCTGATTCCGAATGCGCAGATCGTGCCCGAGCAGATCAATATCCCCAAGAATTAACTATACCTGACAGCAGGTATAAAAACGTTGCAGTTGCTTTGGTCGCTGCAACGTTTTTTATTTTTATATTTAATGGCTTACTACTCAGGTGGCTGATTGACAGGCAGATGTACGAACTTTCAAAAACCTTGAATCAGTCACCGCGAAGACAGAATCAGAATGAATCAGCTGGATCAGAAAATAAAAGACTTAGCGAAAGCTTACAGCACCGATACGGTAGGTATACGCCGCCATATCCATGCAAATCCCGAGCTTTCTTTTGAGGAATACAATACAGCTGCCTATGTGGAGCAGGTGCTGCAAAGCTATGGCCTGGAAACAACCCGGGTGGCGGAGACAGGTGTGGTAGCCCTGATCAAAGGCAGGAACGCCGACAGGAAAACCATCGCGCTGCGGGCCGACCTGGATGCGCTGCCTATTGTGGAGCAGAACCAGGTAGAATACAAATCCCGGAAGGAGGGGGTCATGCATGCCTGCGGACACGATGTGCATACGGCATCCCTGTTAGGGGCAGCCCGTATCCTGCAGGAATTAAGCGGTGAGTTTGAAGGCACTGTGAAGCTGATCTTTCAGCCGGGTGAGGAAAAGTTTCCGGGTGGCGCCTCCGTTATGATCAAAGAAGGGGTGTTGCAGCAGCCGGAGCCCGCTGGCATCCTTGGCCAGCATGTGTTTCCGATGCTGCCGGCCGGCAAAGTGGGTTTTCGATCGGGTATGTACATGGCCAGTGCCGATGAGATCTACATTACGGTCAAAGGCAAAGGCGGACATGCCGCCTTACCGGAACTCAACGTGGACCCGGTACTGATCTCGGCTCACCTGATCGTGGCGCTGCAGCAGATCGTGAGCCGCCATGCCAGCCCGAAGATTCCAACAGTACTCTCATTCGGAAACATAGAGGCCAGGGGCGCTACCAACGTGATCCCGAATGAGGTGAAGCTGGAAGGGACTTTTCGTACCATGGATGAAGCCTGGCGGAAGGAGGCGCACAAGCGCATCCGGAAGCTGGCCGAAGGGCTTTGCGAGAGCATGGGCGGCAGCTGCGACATCGACATCAAGTATGGCTATCCTTTCCTGAAGAACGAGCCCGGGCTGACAGGACGCGCCCGAGAGGCAGCCCAGGCTTACCTGGGAGTTGAGAACGTCGTGGACCTGGACCTGTGGATGGGAGCCGAGGATTTTGCCTACTACTCACAGGAAGTGGCCGCCTGCTTCTACCGCCTGGGCACCCGAAACGAGGCCCGCGGCATTACCTCCGGCGTACACACGCCCACATTTGATGTGGAAGAGTCGGCTCTGGAGACAGGAAGTGGCCTGATGGCATGGCTGGCCGTGCAGGAGTTACAAGCATAAAGTTAGTAGACATCGATATGAGAAAACTATACCTTCTGTTTCTTTTGGCTGCCTGGCCGCTCTTCAGCCAAGCCCAAAGCAAAGTAACAGCTCCAACGGCTATCTGGCCGGAGTTGCAGGTGAGTTATGGGCTAGGAGAAAGCGGGGTGCTTTTTCTGCAGAACCAGTACCGCATCAACACCGACGGGCGCTACAACGATCTGAGGGATAGTGGTTTGTTAAGCAGCTTTGAGCGGGTGCAGCTGGCGGTGGGGTACGAGCATACCTTTACCGAACACTGGCGGGCAGGCGGACTTTTGCGCTATGCCTTCGAAGATTTTCCCACGACCAGCTTCTTCTCGGGCTTTTTGCGGCACACCGGCAGCATCAGGAGCTTGTATTTCAACAAACAGGTGATGCTGGATTATGTCCGCCAGGAGCAGCGGGACGCTTACGGGCGTTTCAGGTTGATGGCCGAGCTCGGCAAAAGGCTGCCGCTGGGTTCCCGGTATGTTACGCCTTCTGTTTCCTACGAATTGTTTGTCAACAAACAGTTTGGTCCTGAAGAGTCGGACAGGGAAGAGCGGACGATCGACAGAACCAGGCTCCGGCTTCTAATAACCTATGAGTTGACCGAGAAGCTGCGTATCAGCCCCTACTTTATGCGCCAGACAGATTACTACTATGTGGAGGTAGCGCCTAAGTACGACGAAAACGATGTGCTGCTTGAAGAGGGGTATACCACCAAGCGAAACCGCATCTCACCTGTGTTTGGATTGGAGCTAAAGTATACGCTAAACACAACACCTCACGTGGGCAGCTATACCTACTAAAGTCCTGAAAAAGTGTCAGAAACTGACATTCTAAAACTGGTTTAAAATGACATTATTTCATGATTAGGTAAGATAATCCGGGTGGCATGGTTTTTACTGTACTCCTATTGAATCTGATTGTTTAACAATTTCAAAAAAGGAGGTTGCTATGGTACTCAGAAGATATAATGGCATGCAGGACGATATGCCGCAGACATTCAGCTCTATGCTGGACAGATTCTTTAATGAGTCAGTTAACACCAGAGGTATGTCAGGCTTTACACCGCATGTAGATGCCTGCGAGACAGAGAAAAGCTATGAGATAGAACTGGCACTGCCAGGCATCAGCAGAGAGGATGTCAACATTGATTTCCAGGAAGGAAGGCTGACTATTTCGGGTGAGCGCAGATTTGAGCAGAAGGAAGAAGGCCGTCGTTACCAAATGTTGGAAACCCAATACGGTACTTTCTCCCGTACCTTCTACCTGCCCGACAATGTAGATCCTGACAAGATCAATGCGCAGCTACAGGATGGTCTGCTGAAGGTTACTGTTCCGAAAGATGAGCATAAAACCATGAAGCGGCAGATCCGGATCAGTGGCAGTGCAGAGTCCAAAAGCCAGCCCAAGCAGAAAAGCGTATCAGCTTCTTCAGGGAACGGCAAAGACAACAAATAAGTAAAATTCAAAAGGAGGCCACGAAACTGGCCTCTTTTTTGTTATAGAAATGTTAAACTATGTTATTTGCCTTGACCTTACGTACTGCCGTATAGTATATTAGCGTTATACAGGTATAATATAGCTCATACCTAATATTTATAATAGATTAATTAAAAACAAAATACATGAAGACAAAACAGTTTATCGTTGGTCTTACACTTTCAGCTATGCTAGGCGGCGGTGTTGC
>NZ_JSYF01000557.1:0-3014 GCF_054824225.1 Pontibacter sp. HJ8 | reverse complement strand
ATTGCCTGTTTTCTGCCCTGTCTCCACGTATTTATAAGCGTCCACAATCTGCTCTAAGGTATAGCTCCGGTCCAGTACAGGTTTAAATTGGTTCTGCTCTACCAGTTGCTTCAGGAACTCCACATCTGCCTTGCTAATGGTAGGTATAGGAAACAATACCTTTCTGCCCCGCCGCAGCGGCGTTAGCAGTGCCAGATAAATATTCTCCCAGTTCTTGCCGAGTTCTGTAGAGATGTAAATGCCCTGTTCCGTCAGGACCGGTTTGCAATGCCCGAACGATGTTTTCCCGACGGCATCGAACACTACACTATACCTGCGGCCTGCCTGGGCATAATCTTCCTGCGTGTAATCGATGACCACATCGGCCCCCAGGGATTTGACGAGTGCTACATGTTGGGTATGGCATACGGCCGTTACGTGCGCCCCGAAGTGTTTGAGCAGTTGTACCGCAGCCGAACCAATAGCACCCGTTGCCCCATATACCAGCACAGCTTGCCCGCTCGTAACTTTCGCTGCCCGGATATGGCCCAGCGCATAATGGGCTCCTTCTGTGATCGGGGCGGCCTCTTCGTAGGTCAGGCCGGTTGGCATAGTCGTAAAGGCGTCGTGTTCCTCCAGGGTTATGTACTGGCCATGTCCCCCACACTTTTTGTCGTTATAGCCGAACACTTTCTCGCCAACTTTTACTGCTTTCACATCTTTGCCCACAGCCTCTACCTGGCCGGCGAACTCACAACCCAATATCTGGTAGTTGGGCCGGAGCAGGCCGCTCCAGAACCTCGAAATGAAATATTCAGCGCTTCGGAACCCGCTGTCGGTGCGGTTAACGGTAGAGGCATAGACCCGTATCAGCACTTCATTGTCTTTCGGCTCAGGCTTGGGAACTTCCCTTATGCTTACCACTTCGGGTGGTCCGTATTGGGTATGTACTGCTGCTTTCATGACGTGTGAAGTATAGCGTTTTGATTTTATACTTGCTGCTAACTGCCTGGCCAGGTGCCGAAGGTAAACTTGCTCCCACGAGCGGGGGTTGCTATTACCTACTCTATACCTGCCCCACCTAAAATTTCAAGCTCCAGCCCTTTCTCGGGCATTCCGTCCAGTATAGGCATTGCCTGAGAGATCAATTCCCGTACCCCTTCTACCTTCAATGAGTTATCATGGTCTTCTTTACTGTCCCAGACCTCCGTCACCCAAACAGTATGCTCATCGTCTTTGCTTTTGCTCACGATATAAAGCTGGCAGCCTTTAGCCGTTGCTACCAGCTTTGCAGCTTCAAGCAGGATAGAAGCAAGCTTGTCACCATTCCCTTTAGTCGCTTTTAATTTTCCGTGGAGTCCGTATTTATTCATGATCTAATTTTATTTTAGGTAAAGAATAAGCTGTATGCTTATGGGTTGCCATCGTAAATGGGCGAATCTATTATCAACTTCCTGGCTTTGGCTGGAATAACTCCTGCCAGCGCGAGTTGACAGCCCGGGTCTTGCCATTACTTCTTCTACCAGGAAATACGAGCGGCAAGATCCACCCAGCGGGGAATCTCCCAAAAAGGCAAATACTCTGTCCAGCCGAAGAAAAAAGAGAAAAATAGGTGTATGAAAGGCGCCGACAGAAAACTTAAGATCAGATACAGCATCGTTTTAGCCTTTCTCAGCTTTAAGATGTACGGCGGTAACAAGACTGTCATCAACATAGGAACTGGGTAGTAGATCCACCAGGGCAAGCCCCAGGTAGCGCCGTATTTACCAAACAACATCCCCACAACGACCACCCAAATGGAGAGCAGCATAATGGTATACTTTTTCTGTCTAAATTCCTGCCTTGGCAAAACCGCTCTGATCACGAGCAAGAAGACAAGCAAGGAGGCAAAAATCATTACCGGGAAATGCCATTCTGTATGCATGTTCAGAGCAGGTTTGGTTATTGGGAAGTATGTATGGGGTTTCAGCTAAACTGTAATTGATGATTGTCTTGCTGGTAGAATAGATATCCTTGCACTTTCTCTAATAGCGATTCTATTTATATACAATCTTCCCTGTTTTGAAAAAACGGATCCATTTCTCCCTTAAATCGGACGGAACGGTGGGCTGTTTTACAGCTCTAAAATTGGTGTAAAGAGAAGTTTTGCCCTGCACCACGTACCAAAGCTGGGACTCTGGTCTTTTATCATTTTTAAAGCTTGGAGCTTCAATGGTAAATAGAATCCAAGGATGTTCAACGCTTTCTTCTTTCTCAATGAAGGTTAATTTGGCATTTGGGGAATTTTTCTTTGCCTGCTCATACATTAAGTTCATTGCTTTGTCCACAGGAACATTTGTAACACCTTTTATAGAACTCATGTAGCCAAATTCTGTCCAGTTTTCTAGTGTTTCATCGGTATGAATAAGCTCAATAACAGCCATATCAGCATTTTCCTGGCTGCTTCCTATTTTCCAATTTTCATTTTCCGGCCAATCCAACATTAGTGACTCACCAGCTAATTGCTCATTACCACAAAACTGGCTTAAGTATTTCGCGGCTTGTTTATCTCCTCTGCTTTGAGCATTTGTAAAATCTTCGCAGGCTCCCTTTTTATTCCCTGATTGAGCTCGTATTTGGCCTCTAAGCGTTAGAGCATTAGGTAGAGCTGGGTCTAATTCAATTGCTTTGTCAAGGTCTGGTAAAGCGTCCAGGTACTTTTCCTGGCTTACATAAACTGTTGCTCTGCTGTAATAAGCGTCCTCAAACTTTGGATCAAGTTCTATAGTTTTATTGAAGTCAGCTAAAGCAGCTTTAAAGTCTTTCAGGGCTAACTTAGATGTTCCTCTGTTGAAATAAGCATGCTTGTTATTTCCATCTGCCTTTATGGCCTTATCATAATCTTTGATTGCGCCTTTGAAATCTTGCTGCTCATGCTTGGCGATACCATTTTGAAAATGCTCTTGTGCCGTCTGACCATAAGCCGTAAACATTATTACAGTCAATATCAAAGTAAGTATGTTTTTCATTATACTATAGTAAGTTGTTTTTAGCTA
>NZ_JSYF01000556.1:0-3078 GCF_054824225.1 Pontibacter sp. HJ8 | reverse complement strand
TAAACTACTGCAAGTTACAAGCTGTTCCTCTTTAAAACAAAAGATTGAGATGATATCCTGATTTGCAAATTTGAAAATGTGAAGATTTGCAAATGTGGAGGATGGGTATAGCATAGGCCTTGTTGCCCTAAGCACCAGATTTCTATGTAATTTGTCTCACTACGGAGGGTTCAGTGTAAATCATCAGGCAGATTCCGGCTTCTTAAATTGTGCCTGTTGTCACAAGTGGAAGTGGCATCGTGCTGCTGAAAAACGCTTGCTCCTAAAGGCTCCGGAACGAAATACAATTTCAAATCCTCTTCACATCTTCACAACTGCCAATCAAAAAGCTTACTCCGTAAAGAAAATGCGCTTGACACGGGTGCTGACGTTGGTGAGCAGTTCGTAGGGGATGGTGCCGATTCGCCGGGCCAGCTCCACCAGCGTGAGTTGCGGCCCGAACACGATCACTTCGTCTCCGGCTTTGGCGGCTATACCTGTGATGTCGATCATGCACATGTCCATGCACACATTGCCGATCACAGGAGCACGCTGGCCGTGGATGATCACTTCGCCGGCGCCGTTGCTGAAGCGTCGGTCGTAGCCGTCGGCATACCCAATAGCAATGGTGGCGATGGTCTTATCGGTATTGGCAATCCCTTTGCGGCTATACCCTACGGTCTCGCCTTTGCGGATGGATTTTATCTGCGATATGGTGGTTTTGAGGGTACTCACCGGTTGCAACGCCTCCTGTTCCGAGCCAGTTGCTTCTACGCCATAGAGGCCGATGCCCAGGCGCACCATATCCAGCTGGTGCTCCGGGAAACGAACTATACCGGCAGAGTTGAGGATGTGCTTCAGCACCGGGTAGCCGAGACGTGCCTCGACCTCTGCCGCCAGCTTGCTGAAGTTGCTGATCTGCATTTGGGAGAAATCATTGTGAAGAGCTTCATCGGCACCTGCCAGGTGGCTGAACGTGCTTACCACCTGAACCTTCTGCTTTTGGAGTAGTCCGAATAGGGCATCAAAATCTTCCGCCGTAAACCCGAGCCGGTGCATCCCGGTGTCGAGCTTAAGGTGGATCTTTTGAACAATGCCCGGCGATGCCGTAGCCAGCAAGGTTTCCAGCAATTCCAGCGAGTAGATCTCCGGCTCCAGGTTATATTGCCGCATCTTGACAAAGCTGTCAGCCGCCGGGTTCATGACCATAATGGGCAGGGTAATGCCGTGTTCGCGCAGGCTTACGCCTTCGTCCACGTAGGCCACAGCCAGGTAGTCGGCCCGGTGAAATTGCAGCAGGTTGGCCACTTCGAAGCTGCCGCTGCCATAGGCGAAGGCTTTGACCATCACCATCAGCCTGGTGCCCGGAGCCAGCCGGGAGCGGTAATAGTTCAGGTTATGCACCAGGGCATCCAGGTTCACCTCCAGCACGGTACCGTGCACCTTCTGCTGAAAGGCATGCACGATCTTCTCAAACTCAAATACCCGGGCACCCTTCACCAGTATCAGCTCGTTGCGAAACTGGTCGGGGTTAAACTGACTCAGGAACCCGGATGTACCTGAATAAAAGCTGCCATTGCTGCCGAACTTAGCGGCATGTGCCTGTATGGTAGGGCCTATTCCGATGAGCCGCTCAACGCCATGCGCCCTGGCCAGAGCAGCTACCTCGGCGTATAGTTTATCTTCCGGCACGCCTGACTCCAGCAGATCTGAGAGGATAAGCGTGCGCTTTCCCCGCTTCGGCTGGCTGGCCAGCAGGTCGAGCGCGATGGATAGACCCGCCAGGTCGTTGTTGTAGGTATCGTCTATGAGGTAACAGCCGTTGATGGCTTCTTTCATTTCCAGGCGCATCGCCACGGGCTGCAACCGGTCCATCCGGTCCTGTATTTCCGCCAGTACCAGGCCCCGGTACAGCAGCACAGCCAGGCAATGGAGTGCGTTTTCCACGGAGGCCTCATCCGTAAAAGGTATAGCCAGGCTGTGTTTCTCCTGCTGATAGGTATAGGCTACGATTGTTTTGTGACCTGCTGTCGTGCTACTCTCTATGGTGACGTCTGCCGGCTGCTTCCGGGACCAAGTGAAGGATCTGATCCCTTCGGCCTGCACGGCTTCCTGCACAAGTTCATGGTCCAGGCAATAAAAGAGCAACTCTACCTGACTGAAAAGCTGAAGTTTCTCGGCGACCTTCTGCTGCCGGGAGGCAAAGCCTTCATCATGTGCGTTACCGATGTTGGTCAAAAGCCCCAGGGTAGGCTGGATGATGCGCTGCAGCCTGGTCATTTCGCCCGGCTGCGATATACCTGCCTCAAACACTCCGATGGTATGGTTTGCCTCCAGCTGCCACACCGAGAGCGGCACCCCGATCTGGGAGTTGTAGCTTCGGGGGCTTTTCACAACCAGTTCGTCCGGGCTCAGCAGCTGTGCCAGCCATTCTTTCACGATGGTTTTGCCGTTGCTGCCCGTTATACCCAGCACCGGGATCCGGAACTGCGCCCGGTGCCAGGCTGCTACTGCCTGCAGCGCTTGCAGGCTGCTCTTCACCTGCATGATATTGGCTTCGGGGTATAGCTGTGCCAGCCCCTTTGCCTCTTCTACCACAAACTGGCGCACCCCCAGCTTGTAGAGCTGCTCCAGGTATACGTGCCCGTCGTTGTACTTCCCCCGGATGGCAAAAAACAGCGTGCCCGCCGGCTGAGAAAGTTTGCGGCTGTCGGTGAGCAGGTGAACGACAGGCCTATCCTGTACCTGCTGTACCAGGTCACCACCTGTAATCGGGAGAAGCTGCTGAAAAGTGAGCATAAGAAGGTATGATTAACTGGCTCAAAGATACTAATCCTGCTGTTGTGTTATTTGATATGGGTGTTCCTAAAAAGGTACATTCCTATTAAGTCTTCGGCAGGTATAAGGTTTAGCTGGAAGCTATACCTGCTGGTAAAAGCGTATTTTGCTGGTGTAGTTGTCTGTATTCCAATGCCCTTTTACTTCTAGTTTTATTGTTGGCTGTGGAGCGCTCCAAGCCGCGAGGCATCGTCCTGGGGGAAGGTTCGATAGCTGCTGGATTACCGGGTGCAACCACCCCTGCCCCTCCTTGTCTAAGGA
>NZ_JSYF01000555.1:0-4535 GCF_054824225.1 Pontibacter sp. HJ8 | reverse complement strand
GTTCAGGTGAGGTGGTGAACTAAATACGCGTTTATTGTGGCATACGTTGAAGGCAGAAAAGCAAGCATCATTTCCGGTTAATTCTCTTTCCTTCAGTGCTCCGGCAGATGTGTTCGTGATGGCGGAATGCTCCTTATCGGGAGAATCACAGGTATAGGTATAGCTGCTGCTCCGGACCCGGATGAGCTTGCAAAGCCGGATGCGGGAAATGTAGGTATGCGTCCGGTGAACGCCAGCTACCTGTAGTCAGAAACCAAAGCTGGCAGGACTGAAAAAAAGAAAACACCTGCCGGTATGCCGGCAAGTGTTTTCTGTATAAGGTAATTTACTGAATGTGTTTACCTGTTCTTCAGCAGGCGGAAGGTATACACCTGATCGGAAGTAACCAGGCGTGCCAGGTATACCCTGTTCTGCAGAGAACGGGTGTTCACCTCGAAACTGTAACGCCTGTTGGCTTCCGTGCTGCCTTCGAACAGGCGTTCCACCAGGTTGCCGTGCAGGTCGTAGATCTCCAGTACCGCTTTCTCCTCCGCCTTGTCTAAGGTGAACTGTACCGTCGTCTCATTTGTGAACGGGTTCGGATATGCACTCAACCCGGAAGCAGGTGCCGTGCTGCTTTGGTCAGATGCGATCGCGCCTGAAGTTTCGCACGCACCCAAACGATCCCCTTTGCTCAGGTGTTCGGCCACACCCGCAGCCGCAATGCACAGCTGTACGGTCGGATTGGTGCGGCTGCCTGTCTGCTGGCAGACGAGTACCTTGTCGTTGTTTTGTCCGCAACGCACATCGATCACCTGCACGGTAACGGTGGCAGTAGACGTACAGCCATATTCATTGGTAGCCTCCACGGTGAAGGTATAGTCACCGGCAGCGAGCGGGGTGAATTCGGCAGTGGCACCCGTCGTGTTGCTCAGGCCGGGTGCCGGGCTCCATACGCAGCTGGTCAGCTGTGCTTCGGAAGTAGTGTTGGCAGCCGTAAGCGTCAGTTGCTGGGCGCCATACCCCAAGGCAATCGTGTTGTCGGGCAGGCCGGTATAGGTTTGATCTGTTCTGCTGATGCGGATGGCAGGCTGCGGCACCGTGCCGAGGATGGTGACCACTGCTACTGCGGAGGCCTCGTTTCCGCTGAGATCACGGGCTGTGAAGGTCACCCGGTTTTCGCCAATGTGGCTGCAGTCGAAGGTGCTTTGGGAAATAGCCAGGGAGCTTTCATCCAGTCCGCAGCTGTCGAAGGTACCCTTGTCGATATCGGCTGTTGTGATGGTCACCTTGCCGTTGCTTAGTGTGCGGGTAATGTTCTGCGTCAGGATGACCGGAGCGGTGGCGTCTTTGCGGGTGAGCAAGAAGCTCGTGGAAGTCGATTTTCCGGAAGCATCCGTTGCCGTCATCGTGATCTGCATGTCGCCTATACCTTGCAGCGCAGTACCGGCAGCCGGCGATTGCGTCAGCACGATCTCATCCGGGAAGGACACATCATCGCTCACCGTTGCCAGGCTTCTGTAGTCAGGCAATGTGGCGGAGCAGCTTTCATCCAGGGTCAGTTCCTGGTTGCCGATTCCGGCCAGGATAGGAGCCAGGTAGTCGGTCACATTCGACGGGGCGCTTTCGTTGTGGAAGCGATCGAGTGCCGTCACTTTATAGTAGTAGGTGTCGCCGGATGCCAGCGCCACGTCGGTAAAAGTATCCGTATCGGTGTTGGTGATGGCCAGTATATTCGCAGTGTTTTCCGAATCGATCAGCGGGCTGAGCGAGCGGTAAATGACAAATCGTTTGACTTTGTCCAGCTCATTGGCTGTGAACGCAGGCTTGGTCCAGTTAAGTACCACCGAATCGTTGGCATACCGTGTTGCGATAAGCTCCGTTGGGGCATCCGGTGCGGTGTTGTCGCGCCAGGGCATGGTAGGCAGCAGGGCGGGTTTGCTGTAAAAGTCATAGCGCAGCGAATCCCGGAAGCCCAGTTTGCTCGTGCTGCGCAGGCTGCTGGTGTTGTAAATTGCCTGCCCCTGTATGTTGGCATGCGCGCGGTTCAAACGCATCTGGTTCGGAATTTGGGAAGGGTTCGCCCAGTGCGTACCTTGTGCCGGATCATTCACTTTGTAGCCAGCCATCCCGATGTAGATGTGCCTGCCGTAGGAATTGTTGTTCCACCAGGGAATAAGCACACTGTAGTTGGCACCGGGCTGGCCCATGTACCAGTATACCTGTGGCGCCAGGTAGTCGATCCAGCCTTCCTGCAGCCATTTGCGCGAATCGGCATACAGCGAAACGTAATGCTGCAGGCCGCTGGTCGCAGAACCTATGGCCGGGTTGGTGCTGTTGCGGTAAATGCCGGAAGGGGAGATGCCGAATTTAACCCAGGGCTTGGCTGTCTTGATGCTTTCGCTTACCTGCCGGATCAGCAGGTTCACATTGTCTCTCCGCCAGTCGCCGCGGTCCGTAAAACCTCTCGGATCATTCAGAAAATTAGCGTCATCGTTGAAGGCGGCATTGGGGTAAAAGTAATCGTCGAAGTGAATACCGTCCACATCGTAGCGTTTCACAATGTCATCGATCACCGTCGTAACATAATCACGTACCTCAGGCAGGGCAGGATTCAGGATGCGCTGCACCCCGGAAGCCAACAGCCATTCGGGATGGGTTTTGGCTACATGGTTCGGGTCAAAGGATCCTATGTTGGCGTAGTTGGCGATGGCGCGGTACGGATTGATCCAGGCATGGAATTCTATCCCTCTTTTGTGGCACTCTTCGATCATAAATTCCATCGGGTCCCAGGGGGTGCTGGGAGCTCTTCCCTGCAAACCCGTAAGATCCGAGGACCAGGGCTCGAGCTCACTCGGATAGAGGGCATCGCACTGGCTTCGGACCTGTATGAACAAGGCGTTTTTGCCGGTGGCTTTGTGATGTTCCACAATGGAGATAAAGGCCGCCCGCTGCTGGGCAGGCGTGTGGTTTTTGTTGGGCCAGTCTATCCCGAAATACGAGGCGATCCAGGCCCCGCGGAATTCCCGTTTGGGTGCCTCCTGCGCCATTCCGCTGAGGAACAGCATAAGGGATAAAAAAATAGTCAGTAAAGGTGTTTTCATATAGAATTGATTTGAAGGTTTCTGCGTGAAAGCAATGAGAATGGGTGAAGAAACGCATTTTAAATTGAAACGTTGCCGGAATAGATTGCATAATGTTGCAAAAATTTATGTAAAGCCGTATATATTCAAATAGAGCTATTTTTTGATATAAAATATTTTTGATTTTGTGCCAAAGCCTGCACAGAAGAGCTTGGAGATGAGGGGGTAGCGAAGCCGAAAACAACTAAACTTCAGGCATTAGACGCCTGTTGGTTGCTGCCTGATCTGAGAGAGGAAGAAGTAGTTGATCTGGAAAGGTAAGGAGAAGTAGAGCTTGATTCGAGGAACAACGCTCTTCGGTATTTCCCAATCCCGAAGCTAATCTGGAGGGGATATCCTTATCCCCGTGTGCAGCTATACGCGGGTTAGGAAACCCGCAACAGGCAGAATTCGGATTAAGAAATCCGAATCAGCTTACTCTAGATCTTATAGTAACGGCGGCATAAAGAGTTAGGGGAGGTATGGTCAGGTATAGCTAAGAGAGAAAATCAATTTCATTCTGCCTATACCTGTGTTTTTTTGTGGAAATGGATCAGCAACATTCACAAAAAGAAGAGCGGTGCAAGTGATGCGGAATCACCTGAACCGCTCTGACAATATCCGAGGATCAGCTATTGATAAACTGATTGCTACAAGCGCCTGTTTCCAGTGACAGGAGGAGAGCAGTAGCTTCGTCTCTCCGGGTCATATCTGGGAGAAATCAGTGGGTACCAGAAAGACATTCGTGATCTTGGAAACCGTGTTGGCATACTCCGGTAAGGCGCTTAGTTTTTTCCAGTCAGGGTGTGCTACGAACTTCTCCCAATGCTGTTTGTGCGCTTCCAGGTTTGGCCCCGTGATCATGTAAGTAAGGTTGGGCATTTGCGTGCCGATGAGCGTTTCGCCAAAGAAAACGGGTTGCAGCCCTGTCTTGCGAAAGATCTCCAGTTCACCTCCTTCGTTGAACATCCTGATCTTCTGTTTGGCGAATTTTTCGCTGTGGCTTTCATAGATGCGGAGCTCGAAGATCCTTTCCTTTTTGTCCGGTACTTCCAGCACCGGCAGATGGGTGAAGGCTTTCATCAGGGAGCTCTCTATGCGTACGTAGACTGGCTCTTCGAAAGGCGCATCCAGGTAAACTTTGCCTGCCTGTTGGTGGGTTGGGTCCTGCAGAAATTTTTGCTGTATCGTCTCAAACTGCTGCAGGGATTTGTACGGGATCAACACGTACAGCCTGGGTTTTTCGCCTGGCTCCATTTCACGGAAAACACCCACAGTCTTTACGCCCATTTTATTCAGTACAGGTATGGCTGCGTGCTGCCAGTAGGCTTCTGCCTGCTGTTGCTGTTCCGTAGAGTTCAGGGTATAGATGCGAAGTTCATAATATTCCTGCATGGGCTTTGCCTGTGCGTTGAAAAGCATACCTGTCACTAA
>NZ_JSYF01000554.1:0-365 GCF_054824225.1 Pontibacter sp. HJ8 | reverse complement strand
GGTGGAGAGCTTTAAAGTGATCCAGGACAGAAAAAGAATTCTTGTTGATTAAATTCTAACGCTGGCGTTAGAGAAATTCATGTGAACGATGGACTAAAGCCCCTTCCTGAGGAAAGGGCTTTTTTTATGTGCTATACCTGAGGGCTGCTGATTTCCAGATATGGCGCGAGCGTCCTCGCTCGTGACTGCTATAGCGGGGCCTCTGGCCCTTCTGAAGGTATAGCTTCTTCATGGTAATACCTTCTGCATTGTAGTTGTAACTAATGTTTGGATAACCTCCCACCGGTACGAGTTGCTATACCTATACCGGCTTCTGCCGCAAGTTTAGCGATAGTGTAACTTGTGGTGGCACATGATGCCAGTTT
>NZ_JSYF01000072.1:0-6706 GCF_054824225.1 Pontibacter sp. HJ8 | reverse complement strand
ATTTTTATCAGCCAGCACATATTTCAGTTTATAATACATTTGATTATAACTATCATCATCGTGTGCAAAATTATATGCGTTAGTAGAAAATTTCTCAGGATTTATACCTCTGTATATTCTTGAGTTCCCAAGAATCAGCATATCATAATCTTTTCTTAAGGCATTCTCAAAACTTTGCTCAATTTGAGCTTTTGTAGTAGGCCCATATGCACTTTGAGTAAGAATAGAGTAACTGGAAATGTAAAGCCCAATTATAAATATTAAAATTAAATTGAATCCAAAAGACCTTAAAACATAGTTTGACATATTAGCTTATGTTAATCTTTTAACACTTAATAATTAGAACTGGAAATATATAAACTCGCTTTTGCTAAAACGACCTAAAATTAATATTGCAAGAATCAACGAGTATGCAGCTGACCACCTTACATAAGCTGGCTGCTGGTTTAACTTACTTCTGAGGCTGCCATTTAAACGAGCAGAATCAATGACCAAGAGAATTATAATACTTAGAACCGTTACTATAAAAACATAGCTGGATTGTCCCAAGAGTATCAAAGAATGATTTTTCAAAACTGCAGCGAGAGACTGTTTAAAGCCGCTAAACATATTTATTACTACATAAAAAGCATCACTAATTGTATTAGCCCTAAAAAACACCCAGGCCAAGCAGACCATCGAGAACGTAATGCTCACCTGCAGTAGATTATATAGTCGTGGCCAACTTTTTAATCCTAAAGCCGCTACAGCCGTGTTGCGTTGCACCACTGTCGCTTGCCCAAACATCTGGTAGAATCCATGCAATGCCCCCCATACGATAAAAGTCCAGTTGGCACCATGCCATAGACCGCTCACCAGGAACACTATGAATAAGTTGTAATACCAGCGCCATTTTACCACACGGTTACCCCCCAAGGGTATGTAAAGGTAATCGCGGAACCAGGTTGATAGGGAAATGTGCCAACGTCCCCAAAATTCCTTGATAGACTTAGCAAAGTAGGGGCTTCGAAAATTCTCCATCAAGTTAAAACCCATAATCTGTGCAGATCCAATTGCAATGTCAGAGTAGCCAGAGAAGTCGCAGTATATCTGAAAGGCAAAGAAGACTGTGGCGATGATGAGCGGGATTCCCTCATAGTCAGTAGGGTTATTGTAGACTTGATTAACCATCACTGCTAAATTATCAGCAATAACTATTTTCTTGAAAAAGCCCCAAGACATCAGCTTCAGCCCATCTGCAACACGCCTATAATCGAATTCTTTCTTTTCCTTGAGCTGGTCTATCAGGTTGCCGGCTCTTTCAATCGGTCCTGCCACCAGTTGCGGAAAAAAAGTAACGAACAGGGCAAAAATCCCCAAGTGCTTCTCTGCCTTTTGCCTACCGTAATACACGTCGATGGTGTAGCTCATGGTCTGAAAGGTATAGAAGGAAATGCCCATAGGCAAGAGCAGTTCAAAGGCTGGCGCAGCATATCCTACTCCCAACATATCGGCTAGATCCTTTGCGGCCGTATTGAAAAAGTTGTAGTACTTAAAAGTGAAAAGCGTGGCCAGATTGGTAAAAAGGCTCACCCACAGCCAGGGCTTGCGCTTGGCTGTGGCTTCCACAGGATAGCGGTCCATCATGAGGCTGCACACATAGTCAATGAGCGTAGAAATGACCAGGATGATAGCGTAGTCCACCCGCCAGAACATGTAGAAGGTATAGCTGGCAATAAGCAGGAGTACCCACCGGAAGCGGTGTGGCAGCAAGAAGAAAAGTCCGACCACAGTCGGAAAAAAAATCAGAAATTCGAATGAGTTAAACAGCATAACAATGCTTAGATAGACGAGTAAGATTTTTACGCTTTCGCGAGAGAGGGTTAAATATGCAGTTTAGCTTTAGAACATATTGCAAGTAATACTAAGCATATACATTTGGATTCTCATATACAAACTAGCTTATTCAAAATCAAATTAACTTTATAGCTTACTTAGAAATAAAGCCAAAAATAGAAATCCTAAACAGCTAGTAATGATTAGCCCTATTATCAGCTATTCTAACTTTTATTTCAGCATTGTCAACTTTGATTTTTTATTGATGGTTATTATACCATGTATAGGCAATAGATAGACCCTCTAAAACAGAATAATTTGGATCATAACCTATAAGTTGCTTAGCTTTTCCTATATCTGCTAAACTATGACGCACATCTCCTTTTCTCTCTTCCCCGTACTCGGCTGCTAGTTCTATTCCTGCAATTTCATTTATTCTATACCATAATTGGTTAAGTGATGTCCGCTCACCGTAAGCTATATTCACAACCTCATGCTTCTTTACATCTTTAGTGAGCATAGCTTTAATATTAGCCTGTACTGCATTTTCTACAAATGTAAAGTCACGGCTTGTTTCACCATCGCCATTAATGTATGGAGCTTTTTTTTGAATCGCTGATTCTATGAAAAGTGGAATTACCGCTGCATAAGGCCCCTTCGGATTTTGCTTTGGACCAAAGACATTGAAATAGCGCAGGCCAATAGTATGAAAATCGTAGGTCTTTGAAAAAACGCTCGCATATAATTCATTCACATATTTAGTCACGGCATAGGGTGAAAGCGGATTACCAATTTGGTCTTCAACCTTTGGTAATCCTGGATGATCGCCATAGGTGCTGGAACTGGCAGCATAGACCATGCGCTTAACATCAGCATCACGCGCAGAGACCAACATGTTTAGATAACCGCTGATGTTGACGTCATTGCTGGTGATTGGATCATTGATGGAGCGGGGCACAGAGCCCAAGGCTGCCTGATGTGATACATAGTCTATTCCTATCAACGCTCTTCTGCAAGTTTCTAAATCTCGGATATCTCCTTCAATCAATTCAAAAGCTGGATTACTTTTGAACTCTTCAATGTTTGTATGAGAGCCGGTCGAGAAATTATCCAGTACGCGAACTTTCCCGGCACCGTACTTGAGCAAGTATTCAACGATGTTGGAGCCAATAAAGCCTGCTCCACCTGTAATGAGAAAACTGCTTTGGCTTAAGTCTGTTGTATGGTAAGGTCTGTTATACATATCCTTTTTCGTAAAAAGTAGTCTAATTAACAGGGTCAAACCACCCCTGCCCCTCCTTAACCAAGGAGGGGGCTTTGATTACGTACCCTTATAAGCGTGCGTCAGATAGTTCTTTGGGCAAGACGCCTTTTACGTCGTAGATCACGGCTTTCTCCTTGCACAGCTTGTTTAGATCTAATGTCTTAAACTCATTGTGGGATACGGCAAGGATTATAGCATCGCAATCTATTACATCATTCAGTTCTTTTACTGAATCCCATCCATACTCATGCTTTACTTCCGCTGGTTCGGCCCATGGATCGTAGATGGTAATATTGGTATCATAGTCCTTCAACGTGCGTAGAATATCAACTACTTTTGTATTCCGCACATCCGGGCAGTTCTCCTTGAAAGTTATGCCCAGTACGAGAATGTTGGCCCCTTTTACAGGTATATCTTTCTTCACCATCAGTTTGATCACCTCGTGGGCTACATACTCCCCCATGCCATCATTAAGTCGGCGACCTGCCAGGATAATTTCCGGGTGATAACCGGCTTCCTGTGCCTTTTGAGCCAGGTAGTAAGGATCCACACCAATACAGTGACCGCCTACCAAGCCGGGCTTGAATTTCAGGAAATTCCATTTAGTACCTGCCGCTTCCAATACCTCATCTGTGTCAATGCCTAAGCGGTTAAATATCTTGGCGAGTTCATTGACGAAGGCAATATTGATATCACGCTGAGCATTCTCGATTACTTTGGCTGCTTCTGCTACTTTGATAGAAGCTGCTTTATGAGTCCCTGCAGTAATGACAGCGTTATAAAGTCTGTCCACTTTCTCAGCTGCTTCAGGTGTAGAGCCTGAGGTAATTTTAAGAATCTTTGCTACCGTATGTTCTTTGTCTCCCGGATTGATTCGCTCCGGCGAGTAACCTGCAAAGAAATCTCGGTTGAATTTCAAGCCTGATACACGCTCCAACACCGGCACGCATTCTTCTTCTGTCACGCCTGGATAAACGGTAGACTCATATACAACAATATCACCAGGTCTCAACACTTTGCCTACTGTCTCGCTTGCTTTGTAAAGTGGTGTCAGGTCCGGACGATTGTGTTTGTCTACTGGTGTAGGAACTGTAATGATATAGACATTGCTATCCTGTATATCTTCTAACTTATTGGAACAGTAAAGGCCCGTAGATTGGCCATTTGGCCTTTCGATCAGTACTGCTTTTAGATTTTCATCAGCAACTTCGAGGGTCCGGTCAAAACCAGCGTTAAGTTGTTGTATCCGTGTCTCATTGATGTCGAAGCCCAAAGTTCTAAACTTTTTGGCAAACTCTACTGCCAGGGGTAATCCTACATATCCTAAACCGATCACGGCGATGCGTGCATCTTCAATTCCGGTACTAGCTGTTACTGACATGCTGTATTGTTTTCTATGTTAGCTTATGTATTGCTCTCAATACTTTTTATCTGCCCTTGTACTCATTGCCATCAACTTAATGATTAAGTTGTCATTTCGAATGCAATGAGAAATCTAAATTATTTCATTACCCCGCAATGCCGCAAATTTCTCATTGCATTCGAAATGACAGGCTTTAGAAAGTTGTTGAGGTTTTACCCTTTCACCAGCTTCCTGATCTTACTTCCCAAGCCTTCTGATTCCTCTTCGTAATAGTTACCGTAGCCATAGCCGTAGCCGTATGAGTAGCTGTAGCTATTGTTCTTTTTGGCATCGTTAAGGACGATCATCGGATGCTTAAGCTTGCGTGACTTATAAAGTTCATCCACAATCTGCAATTGCTTCTTATGAGTATAGTTATAACGTACAATGTAAAGGCTCGAATCAATGTATGGAGCCAGTGCCAATGTGTCCGCTACCTGACCAACCGGGGAGGAGTCTAAGATAATGAAGTCGAATGCAGATTTTAGTTCCTCTATCAATGTCCCGATCTTGGGTAACAACATCAGCTCAGCTGGGTTTGGCGGTATGGGACCGGAACCAATGATGGCTAGCTCTGGCATTTCTGGTGCATACTGCAGCAGGTCTTCGATACCTACTGTATCTGATATCAGGTAATTGGTAATACCTATATTGTTTGGCAGGTTTACGCCCTGTGTCAGTTTAGGTTTACGCAGGTCAAAGCCCACCACCACAACACGTTTGCCGGTCATCACCAAGCTAGCAGCCAGGTTAAGGCTGAAGTAGGTTTTACCTTCCCCACTCATGCTGGATGTTACCAGAATCACCTTGTTTTCTTTGCCGCCAGCAGCAAATTGTAGATTAGCACGTAACAGCCGGAAAAGCTCCGCACTCGAGCTACGACTCTCTTGTGCAACTACCAGCATATTACCGCTATCATTGTGCGCGATCTCTCCCAGAATGGGTGTAGAAGTTCCTTTTTCGACATCCCGTAACTCCTGCACTGTGTCATTAAGCATATCGCGCATGAAAATCCCGGCAAAAGGCAGGGCAAGCCCCACCAATAAGGCTATAAGGTAAATATTGGTTGACTGTGGCTCAACCGGGCTCCCACTAGCTGTGGCCGGATCAATAACACGGGAATTGGACGGTGTGATTGCCTGTGATAGCGCGGCTTCTTCACGTTTCTGAAGCAAATAAAGATATAATCCTTCTTTTATACCTTGCTGACGACCTATAACGGTCAGTTCTCGCTGCATTGAAGGCACTTGGCGCATCTGTGACTCAAACTGACGGGCACTCGCCTGCAGGTTTTTACGCACTACGAGAAGACCGTTCCGAATATTATGAAGGTTTTCGATAATGTTCAAGCGTAAAACCTCTAACTGCTCATTTACATTACTTACCAGCGGGCTATTATCCGTAACGGTACGTAGCAAACGGCGACGTTGGCTCTGTAACTCGTTGAAATTGGCTATTAGTCCAACTAAAGTCGGATCCGCTATATCCAGGGTACTAGGTACTGACTCAAACTTATTGTCTTCCTTTTTAATATAGGCTTCAACAGAATTGAGGATATCAAGTTTGATCTCATTTTCGGTAATCTGCTGATTGTAGCCATGAGCTGTGGTCTGATACAGGCCGCCACTGGCTGCCGGGTCAATAATACTATTATCCTGCATGTAGCGCGCTACATCCTTCTCAACATCTGTCAATTCCTGGGAAAGGTATACCAGGCGATCATCGATAAATTTAATAGTTTTTGTAACTGCCAGATTTTTTTCTTCAATTGTTTCACGGTTATAAACATCGATCAGTTTATTGATGATATCCTTTCCTTTTGCCGGCACCGGATCCGTCAGGCTAAGTTCCATCACAGTGGCATATTCATTCACGCTTTTGACCTGCAGCTGTTTGCTGTAGCTATTAGCCATTTTACGTAAATCGTTAAAGCGCACCATTACCCGGCGGCCCTGATCGTTTGTAAAGTCAGAATCCGCAATTACTGTAAATGTAGCGTAGCGTTTTTTAATCTGCTCCCCAAACTTGTGGGTTGATTCTTTATTTTCGCCATGATAGATACTGAAACTATTATTATCTTCTGCCTCTACAACAAAGCTCTTCCCTAGCCCGGCTGAATCCAGCTCCGCAAGCACTACTTTAATGGGGCTTCGGCCGCCATAAAGCTCAGGTGATTTAATACGGCCTTCTCCGAAATAAGAAACTTCCATATGAAGCTCTTTAAG
>NZ_JSYF01000553.1:0-507 GCF_054824225.1 Pontibacter sp. HJ8 | reverse complement strand
GCCTTTGCTTTTTAGAGAAGAACTGAAATCTAGTCCTTCAGTAACTTGAGTGTGGTGCTCTTTCCGGAAGTATCGGTGTACTTGAGGAAGTAAAGACCAGCATTTAGTCCGGCATCTCCCAGGTTAATCACCAGCTTATTATTGTCCAGCTTCAGATTCTCCTCTTTGTAAACTACTTTACCAGCCTGGTTCAGCACTACAACTTCCTGTAGTTTGATCTCTTCCGAGCCCAGATCAAGTGTAACGACATCCTTGAAAGGATTCGGATAAGCCGTTACTTTATCAAAGCTGAGTGCTGTGTCTTCTGTCGTCAAAGCTGATGTAGAAGAAACGCTCAACGTTTCTACTGTGATAGGAGACAGTCTGTTGCCGGCGATCGGTCTTTCCATCGAGCCGTCAGGTAATTGCCAGCCTACGGCCAGGTTATCGCCGCCGTTCTCTTCTTTCATCAGAGCCTCGATGTAGTAGCGCTTGCCAGCCTCCAGGGTGATCTTGGCCGACTGCTGC
>NZ_JSYF01000552.1:0-2499 GCF_054824225.1 Pontibacter sp. HJ8 | reverse complement strand
TTACCTGGAGCCGGACTATCCTGAAAGGTAACTTCCAAAATATAGTTAAAGCAAACTTACAAAATCTAGAAGCCTTCGAACAGGAATTTGGGCCAGTGCATCTCATCCATGCGCATGTAGGCCACCCGGCTGGTAATATTGCACTCGAAGTAGCCAGGCAAGTCAATAAACCATTCTGCCTGACAGAAAGGATGGGCCCGTTCCCCAGTCCCTACACGACAAACAAGCACAACGTACTGACAGAATTCCATATATTGCCTTACCTAAAGTCTACTGCTAATATAGCTGTCAGTCCATTTCAGATGGAAATGATGCAAAGTCAGGGCATCCCTAATATTCAAACTATACCTGATTTTGCGGATGAGCATTACTTTCAGCCTGCATCCAAATTAAGTAAGGAAGGCAACAACTTTACTTTCTTTACGCTTACAAGACTGGAAGAGGGAAAAGGAGTAGAAGACCTCCTGATAGCATACAAAAAGGTGCTTGAGCACGATGCAACAGTAACCCTTCGGATTGGGGGCACAGGTCAGGAGGCCCAAAACTATAAAGCATTAGGTGAGAGGTTAAAAATTGCAAAAGATGTGCAATGGTTAGGAGATCTCACGCGAGAGCAGGCCCTACAGGAGTATCAGCAATGCGACGCTTTTGTACTACCCAGTTATTATGAATCTTTTGGGATTGTATACATTGAAGCGCTGGCCTGTGGTAAGCCTGTAATTGCTACTCAATGCGGTGGCCCGGAAAGTATAGTGAACCCGGCCAACGGCCTGCTTATAGAAAAAGGAAACACTAAGGCCCTGGCACTTGCCCTACACTACATGCTGGATAATGCGCATACCTATGACCCAAACTTAATTCGCCAGGATTTCCTAAACAGGTTTTCAAAAAAAGCAGTTGTACCGCAGATACTGAACTTGTACAAAGAAATTATTCACCAGACAGCAAACCAAACGTGAAAATAGCCCTGATCGGAGCCGGCAACGTGGCCTGGCATATGGGTAAGGCGCTGCAGCATGCAGGGCATGAGGTGGTAGCCGTATACAGCCCTACAGAGGCGCACCGGCAGGAGCTGGCCCGGCTCCTACCGCCTGCCATACCTGTAGCCTCGCCTGACCTGAGCGCTACTGAAGCAGAACTTATCCTGATAGCTGTACCCGATGCCGTTCTTGCTGCGGTAGCAGGTGCTGTACAGGTCCCGGCCGGAGCCATCGTAGCCCATACCTCCGGATCGCAACCACTTTCCGTACTGCAGCAGATCCCGGGTGCGCGAACTGGTGTTTTCTACCCGCTGCAGACATTTTCCAGATCCAAGCCTGTGCACTTCCAAACCGTTCCTTTGCTGCTGGAGTCGGAGGATGAGCATACGCTGCATACGCTGCAGGCCGTCGCAGCCACTATCTCCCGCGAGGTGCACCTGGTCAACTCAAACAAACGGAAACAACTCCACCTGGCGGCCGTATTTGCCTGCAACTTCACCAACCACCTGCTGGGCATCAGCCGCGAAATATTGCAGCAGGCAGAACTTCCGCCTACCTTGCTGCAACCCCTCATCCAGGAGACAATCGCCAAGGCAGCCCAACAGCCCCCCTTTCAGGTGCAGACCGGGCCTGCGGTGCGCCACGACCAGAATGTGATCGAAGAGCACCTGCACATGCTGCAGGGTCACCCGCTCTACCGGCAGGTATACCAACTGCTCACCAACAGCATACAGCAGCAGCACCCAAAGCAGAATAATAATTCCGCAGAGTAACCTATTCAGACTCCATCCTGCGCTTGTCCGGAGGAGGTATGAATCAACCGGTTTTGATTCGGGGGGCGGGTTTCATAACTTTGCACCGTAAAACCGAAAGAGTCATGAAAATTGTAAATATAACGTTTAAGTTTGTTGACGGCTCACCCGACCAGGTTCTTCCCGCCGTAGAGGGAGAATCGGTGCTGGATGTGGCGCTTAACAATGATATAAAGCTCCAGCACAACTGTGGTGGCGTGTGTGGTTGCAGTACCTGCCATGTATACATAGAGGCTGGCATGGACGACCTGCCGGAGATTTCCGACAAAGAAGAAGACTACATTGACCGCGCCGTGGATCCGCGCATCAACTCCCGACTGGGCTGCCAGTGTGTGTTACAAGGCAATGAGGACATTGTAGTCACGATACCTTCGCAGGACTTTTTAGGACATTGATCCTAAGCTGCAGCACCCCGTAAAATTTCTGGCCAGCCGCAGCTGATGGCCTGACAAATAAATTGTTTAATGATTACTGATCATGGATAACTGAATAAGATATGGATAAGAATTATGAACCGCCGATTCACTGGAGCGACCACGAAGACATAGCCATGGCGCTGTACGAAAAGTTTGGTGATGATTTTAACGAATCAAAAATATACAGAGTCCGCTTTACGGAGCTGCTCGACTGGATCCTGTCGCTGCCCAACTTTGTAGGCAAACGCGAAGAAGCCAACGAAGGGCACCTGGAGCAGATACAGTCTGCCT
>NZ_JSYF01000551.1:0-6403 GCF_054824225.1 Pontibacter sp. HJ8 | reverse complement strand
AAGGAAATGTATAGAAACAAAAATTCCAGGTATAGCCCATGGCTGAGGTATACCTGGAATTTAGTGAAGTATCGCTGATGTAGGCTCTATGAAGTAGATAAACTCAGCCAGGACAACGGTTAGGTTAATCTTTTTGGTCTGGAGGGAATAACGAAACTGTGATCGAAAGAGGTGAACAGAAAGTATAGCTGTTACTTACGTCTAAGGCTTTGGGTTAACCATCATTTTAGCGAGCGTCAGGTATAGCTGATTTCTGCATCCACTCAGCGCTCATCCGATTCGAGCATGTTGTTTTTATCAAATTTGAACGTTCTGATAATGTCCAGCATCTTGATCAGGGTGGTGGTGTCAAAAAATAGCAACAACGGAAGCTCCACATTTCGGGAGTTATGCGTGAACTGGGTAATGACCGTAAATACCAGCGGCTGAAACAAGGGGTGCTGCACCAGGATATCTTTCAGCGAATTGGCAATATGATTTTTGGGGGACTTTGGTGGTGAACCGTATATATTGCTCTTCAGGATATTGGCCAATTGCGTAACCAGAGCGCCTGTGATGATGTTGCTGATTTCCAGAAGCAGGGACTCCTGCATCACATTCAGCTCTCCTTTGCGTACATCCAGCATACTCAGGCATACTTCGGACAACTGGGCGACGTGGTCGTCGGAGAAAACCATGAGCGTAGCTCCTATGAAGTCCCCTTTTATATCCGATTGAATGATGATATGCGAGTCTTCATACTGGGCCACAAGCGAAATCAGCTCCTTTACCTCTATGAGTTGAATATCAGGCACCTTGAGCAGTACCTTGTCTTTCGCTATCACGGCGAAAGAGTCTGCTGCACGCGCCAGTCCAATATTCAATATCTCTTTAATTATGTCTCTTTCTAACTCCGTTACATGAGGGTCCATCATGGTAGTCGTGTTAATAGGTTTGTCTTCCATCGCCACTGCCTATCGCCTGTTTACAAAATATCTGGTTATGGCCGGCACATCCAGCACCAGGCACACCTTTCCGGTACCTAGCAGGGTTACGCCTCCATAGAGGTCAATACTATCCAGGGGCTTGCTCAGTGGCTTCACCACTATGTCCTGCTGCCTGTACAATTTATCCACGATCAGGCCAAGTTTCCGGTTATTGTAAGATACAATGATGATGTTCTGTACCTGTCCCTTCAACCTGGACTTATCGCCAAGCCGCATGTCCGGCTCATTTACGTTCAGAAGCTCGTGCAGGTATACGACTGTCACGGTTTCCCCTTTTATATCTGCCACGAGCACATCCCCTACTTCGTGCAGTTCATCTTTATCCAGCGCAATCACCGAATCTGTATGGATCAGCGGCAGGGCGTAAAAAATACTGTCAATTTCAAATAACAATGCCCCTTTTACGGCAATGGAAGTAGGCAGCTGCAAGGTGAAGGTGGTGCCCTGCCCTTTCACTGAATCCACATTTATACGGCCGCCTATGGAATCAATGGCATTTTTGACCACATCCAGGCCAACTCCCCGGCCGGAAAATTCGGTTACTTCTTTTGCCAGCGAGAATCCCGGCTCAAACAGAAATGAAAAAATATCGGTATCCGGCATGTCTTCCGCTACATCCGCAGAAACCATGTGCTGCTGAACGGCGGCTTTTCTTACCTGATGGAGGTCAATCCCTTTGCCATCGTCTGTTAATGCAATCACCACATTCTCGCGGTCACTTCTGGCTGAGAGCGTCAGGTTGCCACTTTTCGGCTTGCCGGCTTTCTCCCGGTCCTTTGGTTTTTCAATTCCATGCGTTATCGCATTCCGGACCAGATGCAGCAGGGAATCCGTCATGATCTGCAGGATATTCCTGTCTATCTGGATGTCCTGCCCCGACAGTTCGAGGTTGATTTCCTTCTTTTCTGCCGCTGCAATGTCGCGTACGACACGCGGAAATTTATTAAATAAGGTACCTATACTTACCAGGCGCGCGTCCATGACGCTGTACTGCAGCTCCTCCGTAATACGGTACAAGTGCGAACTTACGCTCTTTAATTCATCGTTATCTAATTCGCGGCTAAGCGAAAGGATACGATCCCGGTCTATGATCAGTTCGCCCACCAGATTCATCAGGTGGTCCAGCTTTTTGATCTGTATGTAGATCAGGTCTGACAGGGTCAGGTTTCTGGAAGTAGTGAACTTCTGTACCTTTGCCAGCTCGATCGTGCTGTCAGAGAGGCTGTCCACGATAATATCCAGGTTCCGGAGCAGTACAGGATCCGGATCGCCATACTTCGGATTGTCGATGTTGTTGATCAGCTCTCCCAGCAGGTCAATGCCATCAAACAGAACTCCAACCACCTCATCGCTAAAGCTGAGTTCCTTGTTCCGGATAAGGCCAAAAGCAGTTTCCAGCTTGTGAGAAAGATCCGAAATCGGCAGATACCCGATCGCTTTGGCGTTGGCCTTCAGGTTATGGAGCATACGGAAGATTTCCGCCAGGACCTTGTCGTCCTGCGGGCGTTTCTCCAGTTCGCTGATGAGCCTGTTGAGGGCATCAAAGTACTCCAGCGCTTCCGCTATAAATATCTCTTTATACTCCTGCTCTCTCGATTTCATGTATCACTGTCAGTTATACTGACCTGCTGCTGCTGTTCTGCCACATACCTGTTCAGATAAAAAGCTATCTGGGACAAGGGCAGCACTTGATTTATATGGCCGCTTTCTATAGCGGATTTTGCCATTCCGAAAATGGCAGATGTTTCTTCGTTCTGAGCAATCACATGACCGCCCTTCCTTTTGAAAATTGCGCCGGCTCCTGCTGTTCCGTCTTTCCCCATTCCGGTTAGGATCACACCGATCACCTGTCTGGCTGCACTTTTGGCTACAGCCTGCATGAGCACATCGACCGACGGCATATCGTAACCGTGTGCACCGTCCTCTGCAAAACCAATCTTCAGATTAGCCGCATTGCCCATTACCGAATGCACAACCATATTCCGCCCGCCGGGTGCCACGATGATCTTACCACTTTTAGGTATAAGACCGCTGCGGCCCTCGGACACCTGTAACGGCGTCAGCTCATTCAGGCGCCTGGCAAAACTATGCGTAAACTTCGAGGGCAGGTGTACCGCTATCAGTACCGCTGCCCTTAGATCCGGATCGAGTTGCTTTACGATGGCTTCTACGGCCTGCGTGCCTCCTGTTGAGGCGCCCAGCACAATAATGGTGTCGGCAGTTGTCGACCGGGACTTCTGGCTTACCGATGGCAGAAGTTTTACCTCCTGTTCCAGCATGCGCAGGCGCTTCTCCGGGTTCCAGTACTCTGACTCCTTAACTGCTTTCACCTTCAGCCGGATCTCGTCGGCTATGCTTCTGTAGTTGGGTCGGCTGGACGCATCCGGTTTGACAATGACACTGTATACACCCAGTTCAATCGCTTCTTTCAACAACTCCAGGGTCAGCTTCTCCCGCTCTACCAGCATCAGGATCGGGACAGGATGCTCACTGAATATGCGCTTGAATGAAAATAATTGCTTGTTGTGGCGCAGGTCTGATGAAGCCAGAACCACATCCACTTTATGGGACTGCAGCAGCTGCAGCAGCTGATCGCCATCTGCTGCCAGCCCGCGCACGGCTATGTCAGACGCAGCACTTAGTATGTCTTCGAGTACAAGTCTTGCAAAGCTTGAACTTTCTGCCACCAGCACCCGGAGAATATTTTTCTGTTCTTTCAAAGTACATGCCCTTTCTTACCAACCCGCTTGCCAGTACTTACTTTCTACAGATACTAGTTAATCTTCCAGCACTTTCTTTACTACCTCGAGTACTTTTTCTTCTGAAAAAGGCTTCACGATGTAGGAAAGGGCGCCGTATTCCATTGCTTCGTTGACAATCACTTCCTGGCCAACTGCACTTACAATGATAACTTTCATATCCGGCTGATCCGCCTTGATGCCTTTCAGCACGTCAAGCCCTGTATTATCCGGAAGGATAACATCCAGGGTAATGAGGTCCGGGTTGGTTTCTTTGGCCAGTTCAAGGGCCGTTTGCCCGTTGGGAGCTTCGCCTACCACCTCATAACCTGCATCCGTGAGCATGTTCTTGAGCATGGTGCGCATGTAGAAGGAATCATCTACAATCAGAATTCTTTTCATACCTATAAGTATAGCTTCAATGTGAACTAAATGTATTGGTTAGCCTTTCAGCTCCTTAATCTCATCCTGTGTCAGGATCTTATACATGTCCAACACGATGATCAAGCGGTTATTTACTTTGGCAATCCCTTCAATATAGTTTTCATGTATATTGATGTCCTGCAGGAAAGAAGGCGCTTTATCGATCTTGGTCATGGCCAGGTTCAGTGACTGCGGCACCTCGCGTACGATCACCCCGATACTATACTCCCTGGCTTCGATCACCAGGGTATAGGTGACAGCAGGATTCCGATCCAGGGGCAGCGGAGCCGGAGTGATGCCAAAACGCTCTTCGAGATTCATGATGGCAATAATATCCCCCCGGATGTTGGCAACCCCTTTTATAAAATCAGGCGTGCGGGGCATTCGGGTCACATTGGGCGTGACCGTCACCTCCTTCACCTGTTCTATCTTAATACCATATTCTTCTGATCCAAGCCTGAAAACGATCAGGTGTATGGTTTCTTCTGTTGCAGTACTGGATTTGGTAGCAGCCTCCAGGCTGGACACCTCCCGCGTATCCGGAGCCGGAGATGACGCCGTTTCAGCTGAATTCATGTCCTTCATCTTTGTATTTCCCTTCATGTATAGGAAGCTTTTTATTTAGCGTTCCCTTCATTGTTTCTGTTAATGATGGGGCCGGTCGCTAATCTGGCATTGCCGCTGATCTGTTTTCCATGTCTGCCGCTCCGTGTAGATACAGAGGTGAGACGACGACCGTTATTGCTGTGATTGAACACCAGGTTTCCGTCTACCAGTTTGAATGCCGATATACTGATCTGAAGATCCGCAGCAATATCATTCAGGTTCTGGGAAGAAGATGTCAGTTCCTGCATCGAAGCCGAAAGCTGCTTGGCGGTGCTTGCTACCTGTTGTGTACCGGAAGCCGTCTGCTCCGCAATGGCAACCACTTCCTCCACATACTTCACTACGTCGCCGATGGAAGACTTCTGTACCTCTGTTGCCGTTAAGATATCCTGGGCAGTGCGCAGGGTTTCACCACTGGATGAGGCAATATTCTTGAAGGCTCCGGATGCTTCAAAAGTGGCATTCTTTCCTTTCAATACACGGCCTTCCATAGTAGAAATCGCTGTTGCGGCAGAAGCTGTATCTTTTTTCACATCTTCTACCAGTGTTGCAATTTCACTGGCTGATTTACGGGAACCTTCTGCCAGCTTACGGATCTCTTCGGCAACCACAGCAAAACCTCTGCCTGCTTCACCTGCACGGGCAGCTTCAATAGCTGCGTTCAGGGCAAGTAAGTTTGTCTGGGAAGCAATGTCCGTGATCACGCCCAGTGATTTGGAAATCTCCTGCGAACGTACACCCAATACCTCAATGGTTTTAGAAGTAAGGGATGCAGAGCTCGAAATCTCTTCCATGTTCTTCACCACTTCCGCCACCGTCTTCAGACCCAGCTGCGAGGATTCTTCGCCCAGTAAGGCTGATTTGTTCACGACCTCAGCACGGTTAGCCGTGTCTTTGGTCGTCTTCATGATTTCTTCTATCAGTTTGAAGGCCTGATCCGTTTTAAGGGCTTGGTTCTGAGCACCTTCTGCCATCTGCTGCATAGCCAAGGCTACGTCCAGCGTTACACGGTTCATTTCAAGTCCTTTGCCGGCCATTTCCTCAGAAGAGCTGCCTACTACCAGAGAAGAGTCATTGATCTCACCAAGCAGGGAGTTCAGGTTATCAACTGCCAGGTTCAGTGCATTGGCCATGTCCAGGATGTCACCGGCTGTATGCGCTTCTACTTTTTGGGTCAGATCGCCTTCGGAAATGGCGCGTACCACGCGGGATACTTCCAGTACCGGCGTCACGATGGACTCCAGAAGGTCGTTGAGAGTATCTACCAGTTCCTTCCAGCTTCCGCCCACACCTTGCAGTGTCGCACGCTCTGTCAGTTTTCCTTCCACACCTGCTACTCTGGCCACACGGCTAACCTCACCGGCCAGCCTGTTCAGGTCAACCACCATGGTATTGATCGTATCGGCCAGTTCAGCTACCTCACCTTTTGCGTCCAGCGTCAGCTTCTGCGTCAGGTCACCTTTAGATACCGCTGTTACTACTTTTACTATACCTCGTACCTGCGTTGTGAGGTTAGAGGCCATCGTATTTACATTATCTGTCAGGTCTTTCCAAACACCGGCTACGTTCGGCACATTGGCCTGGCCACCGAGACGACCTTCCGTACCTACTTCCAGGGCCACACGGGTTACTTCACCGGCGAAGATGTTG